>JAIRXV010000506.1 GCA_031268115.1 Bifidobacteriaceae bacterium | reverse complement strand
ACCAGACCATCGGGCCACAGCGCGCAGGTGGGCCCGGCCGGACAAGGCGGGATAAAGCGCCGGAGTTTCGATCAGTGCGCCTGTGGCGCGGAGGGCGGCCGGGCTGCCGGGGGGTGAGCCGAGCACGGTGGTGGCGCCGTCATCGGCGGCGGCAAGGCCCATCACTATGCGCATGGCCGTGGTTTTTCCGGCCCCATTCGGGCCGAGGAAACCGAAAATCTCACCTCGGCGAACCGTGAGGTCGAATTGGTCGAGCGCGCGCCGCTCGCCATAGCTCTTGGTGACCGCGGTCATGGCGATGGCGGTCATGGCAGGTTTCCAAGGAGTTCGTTGAGGCTCGTTAGGTAGCGTTCAAAGGCGGCCCATCCGGTGGCGGTGAGCTTCACATACGTGACGGGGCGTTTACCTCGAAAAGTCTTGTCGATTCCAATGTAGCCAATGGTTTCGAGTTTGGTCAGATGGGTGGAGAGGTTGCCAACGGTCATGTGGAGCATCTCCTGGAGCTTGTTGAATGCGATGGAGTCCCCGAGGGGAAGGGTGGCCAGGGCGGTCATTAGGCGGAGGCGGGAAGCGGCGTGGATCACGGGATCAAGGTCAGGAATGGGCACGGGCGGACTTCCATTCGCGCGAGAGCCGAATCTGCTCCAGGCCCGCCCCGGGGGCCTTTCTGACGCCGCCTAAGGCCATGGCCAGGTCAGCCGAGGCCACACTAGCGTAGGTGGCGGTGCTGGTTGGAACTGGATCGGGACCGCGTGCCCTCATTGGACCCCCTTAAGAGAGCTTTGCAACACAAAGTACGCCGCGCCGCAGCAGCAGTCAAGGTTGGGTGTCAGATCTCTCGTCAGCTCGCGTTAGCCTCCCAGCCCGCCTTCGGCGGGCTGGGAGGCTAACGCGAAAGTTAGGTGACCACACGCTGGTGACCAGGAGTGTCACGTGACTGTGGGGACCAGGGACGCGGAGGGGACGCCTGGTTCGGGATGCCCGTCAAAGGTGACGGTGTAGTCGACCGCCCGCAGCTGGTTGACGGCGTTGCGGATCGCTGCGCCGGGACGCCGGGACGGGGGTGTGAGTCATTTTCGTGTCGTTGGTGGGTTGGTGCTGGTTGTGGCCATAATCTGTGATAGGTACTATCACAGACTGGGGAGGGGGCCTGGTTGTGGCCGGTTTCGATGGTTTGACGGACGATGAGTTGGAGCGGGAGCGGCAGGGTTTGGTGGCCCGGTTGGACCAGTTGCAGCGGTTTACCCCGGGGTCGTTCCAGGAGGAGTGGACCCGCTGTGGGAAGCAGTCGTGCCATTGCGCACGGCCGGGGGATCTGGGCCATGGCCCGCGCTGGTCGATTATGCGCTACCAGGGCGGGCGGACGGTCAAGCGGGCGGTCCCGGCGGGTCTGGCCCAGGAGTTCAGGGACAGGGTGGCCCGTTGGGAGGAGTTCGAGGGGGCCTCGACGTGGATAGCGGACATCAACCATTACGCCGATGTTTGGGTTATGCCGGTGGTGGTGGCGTAGGTGCTGGTGGTGGCTTCGGCTGGGGTATGGGGGTCGGCATAACCGGGCGGGAGGATTGCCTTTCACTCATCTGCTTGTGAGGAGGCAGTCATGGAAGGCAAGTTAGTTAGGGGTTCGGGTGTTCTGAGCTCGTGTGGGGTCGAGGAGTTGGAGGAGTTTTCGTCGTATCTGGTGGTGGTTCGCGGCGTTGTCACGGATGTCGCCGTCAACTATGTCCGCTGGGTACGGGAGTTCGTGGTCGGGTTGACGGGGCAAGACGGGTTGGTGGACTGGGCGCGCGCTGACGGCGCCGCGGCGAATCTGTATGTGGCCCGCCGCGGCCAGGGGTATGCCCGCAAGACGGTCGGGGTGTTGGTGACGGCGGTGCGCTCACTGCTGAGATGGGCCTACCAGACTGGGAGGGCGCCAGTCAGATCGGATTTGGCGGTGCTCAGCCCAGCGGACTGGCAGGGGTCGCAGTTTCCGAGGGCGTTGACCGGGGAACAGCAGGCGGGGGTCCTGGACGCGGTCGGGGCTTTTGAGAGAACCGTTGGCGCTGCGCTGCGGGACCGCGCCGCGGTTCTGTTGCTGTGCCGTTTGGGTCTGCGCGCGGGAGAGGTGGCCGGTTTGCGGCTGGAAGACGTCGATTGGAGGGCCGGACTGGTGACGGTGTGCGGGAAGGGTCGCTCGTCGACGCTGCCGCTGCCGGTCGATGTGGGTGCCGCGTTGATGGCGTATCTCAAAGACGGGCGTCCGCGGGGGGTGGCCACACGGCGGCTGTTCCTGACCGAAGACCGGCAAGGGCCGACGCGCCCTTGGTCGGCTAGTGGGGTCACTCAAATGGTTGGCCGCGCCGCCCGCAAGGCCGAGCTCGGCGTCATCCACGCGCACCGGTTACGGCACACCGCCGCGACCCGTGTCCTGGCCGAGGGTGGTTCCCTGGCTGACGTGGCCCAACTGCTGGGCCACTCCCGGATCCAAACCGCCGCCATCTACGCCAAGTCCGACCTGCGGTCCCTGCGGACGTTGGTGGTGGCTTGGGGAACGGTGGCGCGGCCATGACCACCATGAAAGAGCACACCGCCGAGTACTTGAGGCTGCGCCGCGCTTTGGGGTTCAAGCTGACCACCACGGAACACCGCCTCAATGGTTTCTGCGACTGGCTCGAAGAACACCACTTGGACGGTTTCACTGCGGCCCAAGCGATCGAATGGGCTAAATCGCCGACGTCGGGCGCCTCCACTCGGGCCACGAGGCTGTCTAGCGTGCGCCCGTTCGCGGCCTATTTGGCCGGTCTTGGCCTGCCCGTCGGGATACCGGACGCTAAAGCGCTGCCCGCCCCGAACCGGCGGGCGGTCCCGTTCTTGTACTCTCAACAGGACTTGGACGTTTTGACCGGTTGCTGCGCGGGGCTGTTCGCCCGCTACCGGTTGACGGCCGTGACCATGGCGACACTCGTCGGGCTGCTGGCCGTGACGGGCATGCGCCTGGGCGAGGTGATCGGGCTCGACGAAGCCGATCTAGACTCCGACGCGCTGACGCTGCTGATACGTGGAGCCAAGTTCGGCAAGGACAGGATCATCCCCGTCCATGCGACCACCGCCGAAGCGGTCAACGATTATCTGGCGTCACCGGAGCAAACGAAAACCAGCCGCCAGCGTGGCGGCCCGCTGTTCGTCACCTTCAAAGGCACACGCCTCAGGCCCGCCTCGATCCAGGCGAGATACCGGCAGATGACCGCCCACACCGGCGTCGGCGCGACCATCGGCGCCAAACCCCGCCTGCACGACTGGAGTTACCCAAACCTTCAGGTAATCCAAACCTTCCCGTGTAGTCCCTGGTGGGAGCAGCGCCAGACCCGGGAAGGTTTGGATATCGTTTCACCGTTTCAAGGTCTCCAAACCGCAGAAACCGGCCAGGCCGCCCGCCGCTGCCTTCCACTTCTTCGGCGCGGACCGGTCGTGTTCGTCTTCCAGGGTGGCCAGGGCGGCGGCTTCCTGCTCGGTGGTGATGTCGAGGTAGACCATCGTGGTTTGGACGGACTCGTGGCCGAGCAGGTAGGAGATCTGGACGATGTTCATGCCGTCCTCCAACCAGTGGGAGGCTTTGGCGTGCCGGAATCGGTGGGCGTGCAGATCCGCCGGGACCTGGGGGCACTCTTGGCGCGCCGCCGCGGCGTGTTTCTTGAGCTGCTTGGCGACGGCCGGCTGGGTCAGCTTGCCTTTCGGTCCGGTGTTGCGGGAGTAGAACACGTAGGCGTCGGGATCCGGGTCCGGCCCATGGCATTCGGCCAGGTGCCTGCGCAGGTGCGCGGCGGCTTTGGGCAGCAGGTACAGGGTCCTGACCTTCGCGCCCTTCCCGACCACGGTGACGCTGGGCCTGTCGGCGTCCAAAGCCAGATGCCCGACTTTCAGCGACAGCAGCTCGTCGATCCGGCAGGCCGTCGCGTACAACACGACCATCAACGCCAGGTCCCGCCGGCCTGTCCTGGTGGAGGTGTCAGGAGCGCGCAGCAGAGCTTTGACCGCGTCCCTGGGCATGCCTTCCACCTTGCGGCGGCCGGTCCTCGCGCGGGCGACCGCGCGGGCGTCCTCCCACAGGGCCAGATAGGCGATGTCTTTCCCGGCGAGGTATTTCAAGAACGCCCTGACAGCGGCGAGGCGCTGGTTGCGGGTGGCGGGGCAGCAGCCCCTGGCGTCCGCTAGCCAGGCCAGCCATTCCTCGATGACGTCCCGCCCGAAGCAGCCGGCGGCCAACTGGCCGGGGCGTGTCCCTTTGACGGTCTCCAAGAACCCGATATACAGGGTCAACGCGTCACGGTAAGACTTCGCGGTCCGGCCGGACCGGTTGCCCCGGGACGGGGCGAGCGAGACGAGGAAACCGTTGATGTGGCGGGCTATCGCCGCCGCCTCGGTCGGGGGCCTAGCCATCGC
>JAIRXV010000504.1 GCA_031268115.1 Bifidobacteriaceae bacterium | reverse complement strand
TCGTGGGTTGGCGCTCAGGGTGGGCGCCGTGTTTCACGATTGGAGGCTGTGTTGAGCAAACATGTAGAGATTGTGAGGCTGTCGGAGGCTGGCATGTCCCAGCGGGAGATCAGTTCCGCTTTGCGGTGCAGCCTGGCGACGGTCAACAAGACCCTGAAGGCGGCTAGGGCGAAGGGACTGGCCGAGTTGCAACCGCTGGTCAGGTTCATGCTTCGTCCACGACCCTGAGGAGCGCGTCTGCGGCTTCGGGTGACGCAATAAGCATCTCCGAGGTTCGACCGGGGTGATGGGACGAATAGTTCAGTGAGTAGGCGCGTTGGAAATGCTCCCTGTAGAGTTCCTCTATCAACGGTGAAACGTCGTAGGTCATGAACCAAGCGGCCCTGCTCACTTCGTCTATCACTCTTGCCAGTGCCTCATGATCCCGCGCAGTAAAGGCATTCATGTAAAGGCGAGCGCCAGCCCTGACATAAGGGGGTCCACGTACAAGAAAGCGTCGGGGTTAGACCCATATTCACGAATGACAGTCCTTCTGTCCTTCCTAATGACGGTGATCTGACCGGCGAGTTCGCCTAGAGCGCGAATGCGGTCGGCAAGCGTATAGGGATTGTACCGCGCGTCAATCAGGTAGTTACCAGTTTGCGCATTGCCTCCGATAACACCGGCACGAAGGACCCCAGAACGATTGGTGCGGTTGAGATAGAAGAACGCAAATCCAAGCTTGAGAAGATCGGCTATGTCGCCTTCTGAGTAAATCTCTCTTTGCCGCCTCCACTCACGCACATTCAGCTCGGCATCCCGTACAAGTCCAACGAGGTCGTCGTTGTGGTGGGTAACGCTGTGCCAGAAGGCGTAGACGGCCTTGTCGAAGTCGTTGATGACAAGGTGGTCAATGATGCCTTCGCGGAGCAGGGCGATGCCTGCACCTGCTCCACCCGCGTACGGTTCCACATAGGTGGCTCCGTGCATCCCGAGCTCGGCGATCAAGTCAGCAAACAACCCCGCCAGCGAGGCTTTCCCGCCGGGGTAGCGTAGTGGAGATAGCGTTCCAAATCTTCGCGATGTCGGTATTGCGATCTGTTCAAGCATGGCCGTGTCCGTCCTGGCGGCCCGTAGCGGCGCAAGACGCATACACCGAGCTGCCGTCGTCTCCGTAGGCGGCGATGAGGTGGTTGAAGATGGCGGATACTTTGGTGTCGAACAACTCTGGCGGGTATGGGTCCGCTGGCAGGTCGGCGTCGAGGAGTTCCTTGATGGTCTGGCGGACGTCTGCGATTGTCTCGGCCTTGCGTCGCCAGTCGAGGACGAGCTTGTCACGGATGGATTCGAGCAGGCGTTTCGCGCTGGTCTTGACGGTCAAGCATTCAGTTTCGGTGAGTGTGGGTTCGGGCTTGGTGAGCAGGTCGAAGACGGCCAGCTCCTCCTCGGTTAGGCCCTCTTTGACTGCTCGCTGCTCTTCCTCGTTGAGGGACCGGGTGAGGTCACGCAGACGGCGCAGGTACTCCTCAACGTTGAGGCTGCCCGCGTTGTAGGTCGCGACCAACGACTCGATCTTCTCGACCAGCTCCTGCCGGGTCGGGTTCCGTCGGGCAAGATCCACGGCCCGCTCCTGGAGCAGCCAGGCCAGGCGATCTGCGATAGAGCGCTTCTTGTCGCTGAGCCTGACAAGGATGGCGTCGAAGTCGATCTCGCTCAAGTCGAGCAGGTTGTCTCCGGGCAACGCGCGAGACCCGTCGATGACATAGCCCTCAGCCGCGATGGAGCGGTCCAACAGTTCGTCAACTGCATCTGCCACCGCCTCGATGCTCACCTTCGGGCGGCGCAGGGCGAGTATGTCGGACGCCAGCGCCCGGATGACAGCGGCCATCGTTTGATGCTCAGAAGCGGACGGGTGGGGCATAAGCGCTTTGAATAGCCGCCGCACCAGCGCCGCCCCGTTCAGGTAGTCCGTGCGCACCTGCTCGGACACCAACAGCGCCTCAACCGCCTTCTCGCGCAACGCGATGTGCTCGAAACCGTCGGCGTCACGGATCGCCACCAGGTCCACGCGGTGCTTCGCGCACAGTTCGTGGACACCGATGATCGCCTTGACCAGCTCGTCGGCCAAGACCGCCACATCGACAATCGGCGACTCAGCGGTGTGGTGGCGGTCTTGGGGTGCTCCCCAAATCGCCAGTGCCTTCTCCAAGTCACGGAAGACACCCACATAGTCCACAATCAGGCCGTTGTTCTTCTCCGGGAAGACTCGATTGGCCCTGGTGATGGTCTGCATCAGCGTGTGGTTCTTCATCGGACGGTCCAAGTACACCGTGGACACGGAAGGGGCGTCGAACCCGGTACGCCACATCGCGCACACGAACACGAGCCGCAGCGGATCCGTAGGCGACTTGAACTTCTCGGCCAGGTCTTCGTGTTCCATCCGCGCCCGATGGGGACGAATGTCAAGGCCAGGTTCAGCCAACGTCTTGATCTCGTTCTGCGATTGGGAGACGACAACAGCCATGTCGGTCGTCTCCATGAACGCGATCCGGTCGGCCAGCCACTCATTGGTCAGATCGGCAGCCAGATCGGCTTTCAGCTGGGCCAGGCGCTTACCCCAAGCGGCCTGGACCAGATCGTACATTTGCACGGCGATGGCCTTGTCCAGCCCGATATACATCGCCTTGCCATCGAACCCGCGTCCCACGAAATGCTCCACCAAGTCATTCGCGATAGAGGCCAGCCGCTCGGGCCGCGTCAGCAACATGTACTGCTGCCCGAAACGACGAGCCAACTGCCTCTCTGCCCCCTCGTCCAGGTCGGCATCCTCAAGCAGCGCCATGAGGTCCTCGGAGAAGGTGTCGTTGACAAGCTGCAATTCGGGAGTGCGGTTCTCGTAGTACAGCGGAACAGTCGCGCCGTCTGTTTGTGCGTCGAAGTAGGAGTAGACCGACACGTAGTCGCCGAACTCTGCCTTGGTACGCTCTTCGCCCGCCATCAACGGTGTGCCGGTGAACCCCATGAACGCCGCGTTCGGTAAAGCGGCCCGCATGTTGGTCGCCAGCGTGTCGTATTGTGTGCGGTGAGCCTCGTCGGTGATGACGATGACGTTGTCTCTATCCGACAGCACTGGCATCGTCGTCTCACCCGAAGCCAGCCGGAACTTGTGAATCAGGGTGAACACATACCGGTGATTCGCTACCAGCAACGCGCGAAGCTGGGCGCCTGACTCGGCGTGAATCCGCGCTTCACGGGGGATCGCCCCAGCGTCCACGAAGTCACCGTGAAGCTGGGCGTCCAACTCAGCCCGATCAGTCACCATCACGAACGTCCAGTCACCCGGCACCAACCGCAGCACCTTGCTCGTGAACCACACCATAGACAGCGACTTGCCCGAACCCTGCGAATGCCAGAACACTCCAAGCTGCTTTTCGCGACGTGACCTCGCTCGATAAAGGTTCTCAATGGCCGCGTTCACACCGAGATACTGGTTGCACCGGGCGACAGTCTTCACCAGGCCGCCTGGTTTCTCAACGTAGGAGACGAAGTTCTCAATCAGATCTAGGAGCACCTGCGGCCGACACGTCCCTTGGATGGCCGTGTCGAGAGCGACAATGCCACGGGTGCCATCGTTGTCGATGATGTTCCAATCCCAGAAATAGTCCCAGGGTGCGAACGAGGCCCCAACCCTGGCCTGTCTACCGTTGGACAACAGCACGAAGCCGTTGGGAACGAACAACTGCGGAATCGTGTCCCGGTAGTCAGTTAGGTTCTCGTCATAGGCTGCTTCAATCGGCCGCGATGGCTCCTTGAACTCCATCAACACCAACGGAATCCCGTTGACAAACAAGATCGTGTCCGCCCGCCGCCGGTGCAACTCTCCCGCGATCCACACCTGATTGGACGCCAACCAGTCGTTCTCGTCGGCGTGCCGGAAGTCGATATAGCGGACAGTCGCCTCCTGAACCTCCCCGCCATCATCACGCCAAGACGCCTTATAACCGTCCCGGATGAGCCCGTGAACCTCCTGGCTTGCCCGCACCCGATCCATGATCGACCGGTCCCGGACCAACTCTTCCAGCGCTTCCTCGCGCACATGCCACGGCACATCTGGGCTCAACCGCTCAAGGGCATCCCGCAGGCGATAGACAAGAACAACCTGGTCCTGAGAGTCACGCCCGAGCGTACCGGCAGGGCCGAACGTCTCCGTGAAAGCGTTCACGACGTCCCATCCGAGAGCGGCCAACGCTCGCAAAGCGGGCTGCTCGGCCAGAGCATCCTCAGACAAGGTCGGAGTCACGCACGAACCCCCTCCAAGTCAAGATCAGACACATCAATCTGGCCAGTCACCAACCTAGGGAGCAAGAGATTCCGGATTTGAGCAAGGTCTCGGACGGTTGCCTCCTGAACACGTATCGATTCCTCGATACCCTCAACAGCCTGTCTGAACGAATCCAATGCGTCTTGGGAGGGGATCAGGAACGGGAAGCGTTTCAACGCGCCCTTAGTGATCTCCTTGAACGTGGCTCCCGTGCCCAAAGCCGCCAATTCCTCGGAATTGTGGTGCAGCCACTCGAAGATGAAGGTCGGCGACCAGCGGTCGTTGGGCAAGAAGGTGATAAAACCTTGATTCGTCGTCGCTGGCTTCGTGCAGATCGCCAAAACCCCAAGGGTCGCCCTGCTGGTCATCAGCACGGATTGAGCGGGAAACAAGCGAGCGGAACTCCCGGACATGCCTGCCCCTGTTATCGGAATCGCCGATTCTCCGACGTAACGAGTGTTGCCCTTGGTGAGATCAGTGGGCGTGAACCAAGGAATCGTTCCAGCATCCCAGAACTCCGGACGAGCCTTCGATGGTGTGCTGCCTCCTATGAAACTCAATGCCTCTCCGCAAGTCGTCAGAATCCAGCCTTCCGGGATGGGGCCGAGGTCGGAGTCTACGAAGGTGGTGGACTCGTGGCCGGGGAAACGGAAGCGGACGAACCACTCCCGGTACAACTCCCGCGCCATCTCCTCCAACAGCACCACCCGCCGCCGATTATTCTCGATAAGGTCATCGAAGGCGTCAAGGATTTCTCCGATTGTTTGCTGTTCGGCGAGCGGTGGAACCGAGACTCGAATTCGCTTCAGGTTGGCTTGTGATAGTTTTGGTTGAGCCGCGCCTGTCACCCAGCCGCCAATGTCAGCGGCTTCGACGGCTGATTGGATGAACCGATCCACGGCGAGCCCAGGCTTGCCTTTGATGATGTGGGCGTGATTGTTTACCCAAAACCTGCCATCAGCGAAGAATGCTATCGGGAGCTTTCGGCTGCGCAGGTTTTCCCCGTCCTCCGGTATGAGGATATATCGTCCGTCGAACAGATAGTCATCGATTTGATCTATGACGCCTTGAGCCCCGTAATAGGGATAGGGACCTCGCCGTGATGCCCGCTCTCGCGACGACAGTGGAATACGGCGCGAATCGAAAATGTCTATCAGGTCTCCAAGCTCCACTTCGGCCCAGTCGCTCATCCCTGGAGCACTCCCTGAATTGCCGCATCCACCTGGGAGTGGAGGGCATCTGCTTCGTCGCTTAGCTGAGTGAACTCTTCGTACAGATCGCTCAATTTCGCAGCGAAGTCCTCGTCGTCATCGTCACCGGTGGCGGTGCCCGTGTATCGGCCCGGGTTGAGGGACCAACCCTGCGCCTCAATCTCGGCGCGCGCGGCTACCTTGCACAGGCCCGGCACATCGACGTACTCACCGCCTTCGCCTCGGTAGGCGCGCACGATTCCCGTGATCTGATCGAGTTGGTCGGGGGTGAAATCGCGGTGGGCGCGGTCGATCTGGTGGAAGACCTGGCGGGCATCGATGAACAGCACTCTGTCCTCGCGATCAGTGCCCCGCTTGCCCTTGTCGAGGAACCAGAGCGTGACCGGGAGGGTGACCGTGTAGAAGAAGTTGGGGCCGATGGCGACCATCACGTCCACCGCGCCAGACTCGATCAGCTGCTTGCGGATCTCCAGCTCGGAACTGCGGGCATCCGGGGCCGAGGCGGCCATCACGAACCCTGCCCGGCCCGTGGCGTTCAAAGCCGAGTAGAACAGCTGAATCCACAGGTAGTTGGCGTTGT
>JAIRXV010000494.1 GCA_031268115.1 Bifidobacteriaceae bacterium | reverse complement strand
CGATAGCTGACTGAGCATTCACCCCGACCCCACCTGGCCGCGCCACGCTGCATCGCACACCAGACGTGCTTGTCGATAGCTGACTGAGCATTCACCCCGACCCCACCTGGCCGCACCAGCGAGTGAGACTCGCCGGAACGGGAAGGTTGGGCCCGGCTTGTGCGTCAAGAATTGACGAGGGGTTGTTTCGAGGATGACGGGGCAGCTGGCTTCTGGGACGGCGGTGCTCGCACCACCGTCCCAGAGGCGACTCGCGCGTTGGACGGCTTGACAGACGGCCTTGCTCGGCCTCAAACTTGAGCGGCACACACTCAACTTTACCGTGGGACGCCATCGGCGGCTTCTCGCGGGGTGCGGCGTGACGCGGAACCAACCGCGCCGCACCCAGCGAGGCGCCCCCCGTGGTTTCCCGCGCTGGACCAACATCAACCAGGAGGAACACATGGCCAAGGCAGTCGGCATCGATCTCGGCACCACGAACTCAGTGGTCGCCACATTGGAAGGCGGAGAGCCAACCGTCCTTCCCAACGCAGAGGGACAGCGCACCACACCGTCCGTGGTTGCGTTCTCCAAGAGTGGCGAGGTCCTGGTGGGGGAAATCGCCAAGCGGCAGGCCGTCACCAACGTCGATCGCACTATCTCCTCGGTCAAGCGACATATGGGCACGGACTGGTCGGTGGACATCGACGGTAAGAAGTACACGGCCCAGGAGATCTCCGCCCGCGTCTTGGCCAAGCTCAAGACCGATGCCGAAACCTACTTGGGAGATAAAGTCACCGAGGCCGTCATCACGGTCCCGGCTTACTTCAACGACGCCCAGCGCCAGGCCACAAAAGAGGCCGGAGAGATCGCCGGGCTTAAGGTCTTGCGCATCGTCAACGAGCCAACCGCGGCGGCCCTTGCCTACGGCCTGGACAAATCCAAACAAGACGAGCTCATTCTCGTGTTCGATCTGGGTGGCGGCACGTTCGACGTGTCGCTGCTGGAAGTAGGTAAAGAAGAAGACGGCTTCTCCACTATCCAGGTCCGCGCCACTTCGGGCGATAACAAGCTCGGCGGCGACGATTGGGACGCCAGGATTGTCGATTGGCTTGTGGCAGAGGTCAAGAAGAACAACGGCGCGGACCTGTCCAAGGACCGGATCGCCTTGCAGCGGTTGCGTGAGGCCGCCGAACAGGCAAAGAAGGAATTGTCCGCCGCGATGAGCACCACCATCTCGCTGCAGTACCTTTCGATGACGGAGAATGGCCCAATCCATTTGGACGTCAAACTGACCCGCGCCCAATTCGAGGAAATGACCCGCGATCTGCTGGATCGCACGCGCCAACCCTTTGAGTCGGTCATCTCAGACGCAGGCATCAAGATTTCCGACATCGACCATATCATCCTTGTTGGCGGGTCCACGCGGATGCCAGCCGTCAGCGACGTGGTCAAGTCCTTGACTGGCGGTAAGGAGCCCAACAAAGGCGTCAACCCGGATGAGGTGGTAGCGATTGGCGCGGCCCTTCAGGCAGGCGTCATCATGGGTGAGCGCAAAGACGTTCTTCTCATCGATGTCACGCCCCTTTCGCTCGGCATCGAAACCAAGGGCGGGGTGATGACTCGGCTGATTGAACGCAACACCGCCATCCCAACCAAGCGCTCGGAAGTCTTCTCTACGGCGGAAGACAACCAACCCTCCGTGCTTATCCAGGTCTACCAGGGAGAACGCGATTTCGCGCGGGACAACAAGGCGCTCGGCACATTCGAATTGACGGGTATTGCACCCGCACCGCGCGGCATACCGCAAATCGAAGTGACATTCGATATCGACGCCAATGGGATTGTCCACGTTTCCGCCAAAGACCGCGGGACCGGGAAGGAACAATCCATGACCATCACGGGTGGGTCGGCCCTGCCCAAGGATGAAATCGATCGCATGGTTCGCGATGCCGAATCTCACGCCGAACAAGACCGCAAGCGCCGCGACGAAGCAGAGGTTCGCAACGGCGCCGAACAGCTTGTCTATTCCACCGAGAAGCTGTTGCGCGAGAATGAGTCGAAGCTGCCCGATGACGTCAAGAAGCAGGTGGGGGACGCAGTTGCCGAACTCAAGACGGCTCTAGAAGGAACCGACACCGATGCCGTCAGGACTAAGCAACAGGCGCTGACCACGGCCGCCCAGCGGATCGGTGAGGTTCTCTACGCGCAGCAGTCCGAGCAATCGGCGCCGGCCGGCGGAGCCCAGGGCGGCGATTCGTCCTCCGCCGGCGATGAGGACATCGTGGACGCTGAGATCATCGAGGAGGACGAGTCCAAGTGACCGATCCCACACCGACGCACGATGACGCCCACCACCCGGGCGGAGACACCGCCCCAGGCCAGCGTTCGGCCGGGCGGACCGGGCAAGGCGACGTGGGGGCGTCCCGGGACCCTCGTCCTTCGGCGGAGGATCCCACCGGGACGGGGCCCGTTATCCGCGACCGACGCAAGGTCGATCCGGTGACGGGCAAGGCCCGCAAGTCCGCCTCTTCGAGTCTGACGGGAGCCAGCACGGGGAAGGGGGGGACGTCATCGTCCACCGGTCAGTCCCCAGCGGACCGTTTAGACGAGGCCATAGACATTGCCGGCACCCCGCCTTCCGCGGAACAGCTGGAGGGCGATGCGGTGATCGCCGCAGCCGAGGTCATAGCCGCGCGCGCCGAACTAGCCGAACGCACCGATGACCTTCTACGGCTCCAAGCGGACTACGCGAATTACCGCAAACGCGTGGACCGAGACCGCGCCTTAGCGGGCGATTTGGGGCGCGGCGAGGTTCTCGCGGCCCTTATCTCGACCCTGGACGACATTGACGCGGCCCGCGCGGCCGGCGAGTTGACCGGCCCGTTCGCGGCCGTGGCCGAGAAGCTGGAGGCGACAGTCGAAAGGTTCGGCATGGAACGCTACGGCGAGGTGGGTGAACCGTTCGACCCAACGATCCACGAGGCGATGATTCATGAAATCTCGCCGGACGCCAACGATGGGCCCCGATTGTCGTTGGTGATCCAGCCCGGTTACCGCGTCGCCGAACGAGTCCTGCGCGCGGCCCGCGTGGGCGTGATCGACGCCGGATGATCTGCTCTCAACACAGCGACAAGGCACCCAGGGAGGTCGCCCGATGACCGGCCAAGACTGGTTTGAGAAGGATTTCTATCGGACTCTTGGCGTACCCAAAGACGCCGATGAGGCCGCAATAAAGAAGGCCTACCGGCACCTTGCCCGCAAACTCCACCCGGATGCCAATCCAGGCGATAAGGCGGCCGAGGAAAAGTTCAAAGAGGTTGGCGAGGCCTATTCGGTTCTATCCGATCAATCTCAGCGCCAGCAATACGACGCCGTGCGCGCCATGGCCGGCGGAGGAGCGCGGTTCTCCGCCGGTCCGGGCGGACCAGGTGGTCAAGGCGGGTTCGAGGACATGTTCTCAGGCATGTTCGGCGGATCGGGCGGACGGGTCCGTTTTTCCACGTCAGGGGGCTCCGGCGGGATCAACTTCGACGATCTGCTGGGCAGTTTCGGGGGGGCCGGCGGGCCGGGAGGGTTCGGCGCTCCGGCGCCACAGCGCGGCCGGGACATCTCCGCGTCGGTGACACTCCCGTTCCGTCAAGCAGCCGAGGGCTCGATGGTTTCCGTCGCGGCTGTGGGCCGCACCATCAGTGCCCGTATCCCCGCGGGTGTGAAAGATGGCGCCAAGATCCGGCTTCGGGGAAAAGGCGAAGCCGGCTCCGGCGGGGCCGCGCCAGGCGACATCATCCTGACGGTCCAGGTCACCCCGCACCCAGTGTTCTCGCTGGACGGACCTAACCTGCGCGTAACCGTTCCGGTGACATTCCCGGAAGCGGCGCTGGGCGCCCAGATTGAAGTCCCCACTTTGGACGGATCCCGGGTGAAGGTGAAGGTCCCGGTCGGTACGCCATCGGGCAGGGTCCTTCGCGTCAAAGGCAAAGGGGTGCGCACCGCCAAGGACACCGGCGATCTGCTGGTGAGCGTCCAGGTGGCGGTGCCCGGCAAGGTGACCGGCGAGGCACGTCAGGCCGTCGAATCGTTCCGCGATGCGACTGCCCGCGAAGACCCCCGCGTAGAACTGTTCCGGCAAGCGGCCCAGTAGGCGGACGATGACGGCCCTCACCGCACCGCGCTTGCCCGCCTTGACACTGGGCCCGGAAAAGGGGCGACCATGGCGGACCTAATCGATGCCGCTCTAGGCGATGACCGTCCCATCTATGCGATCTCGGTGGCGGCAAGGTTGGCGGCGATGCACCCGCAGACCCTGCGTCAATACGATCGACTCGGTTTGGTGGTGCCCGGGCGGGCGCGCGGGCGCGGGCGGCGATATTCGGTGCGGGACGTAGAGACGCTACGCCAAGTCCAACGCCTGTCCTGTCAGGAGGGCATCAATTTGGCGGGGATCAAGCGAATCCTCGCGCTGGAGGACGAGAACCGGATC
>JAIRXV010000492.1 GCA_031268115.1 Bifidobacteriaceae bacterium | reverse complement strand
TGCCCGGATGGTTCCTTGCCACGGCGTAAAAGGGGCCGGTCACGCGTCTGAGGCGGACGCGGCCGCAGCCGCGATCAGTCCCGCCTCAAACCCGCCGGCTCGGGTTCCATGAAGAGGCGGACGCGGCCGCGGCCGCGATCAGTCCCGCCAGAACCGCGCGCCCAATGCCGCGAGTTTGTCGTTGAAATGCTCGTATCCGCGGTCGATTAGGTCTATTCCGTGGATGGTCGATGTCCCCTGCGCCGCGAGCGCAGCGATCACGTGCGAGAAGCCCCCGCGCAAATCGGGGATCTCGATTTCGGCGGCGCGCAGCGGCGTTGGGCCCGACACAACCGCGGAGTGCAGGTAGTTCATGGCGCCGAACCGGCACGGTAACCCACCTAAACAGTTGGGGTAGAGCTGGATTCGCGCACCCATGGACCGAAGCGCCTCGGTGAACCCGAACCGCTGTTCGTACACCGTCTCGTGGACAATCGACAGGCCCTCAGCTTGGGTCAGGGCGACAACCACGGGCTGTTGCCAATCGGTCATGAAACCCGGATGCACTCCCGTCTCTAGGGCAATCGACGCTAGCTTCCCATTCGCGCGGAAGAATCGAATCCCATCGGATAGGACATCGAATGCCCCGCCGATCTTGCGGAAGTAGTTGAGGAACGTCATCATGTCCGGCTGGCGTGCCCCAGCCACAGCGATGTCCCCACCGGTAACCAGGGCGGCCGCGGCCCAATTGGCCGCTTCGATGCGATCCGGCATGGCCGTATGGGTGAAACCCGTCAGCGATTCGACGCCCTCGATCCGAATCACCCGGTCCGTTTCGGTCGAGATGATGGCGCCCATCTTTTGCAACACGGCCACCAGGTCCATGATTTCCGGTTCCACCGCCGCGCCGCGAAGCTCGGTGATGCCCTCGGCCAGGACGGCGGTCAGCAGAGTCTGCTCGGTGGCACCCACGGACGGGTATTCGAGCACCACTTGCGTCCCGCGCAGCCCGCTTGGGGCACTGAGCAGCACCCCATCCGGTTCTTTGGCGACCTCGGCCCCGAAGCTGCGCAGAATATCGAGGTGGTAGTTGATAGGCCGTCCGCCGATGGCGCACCCGCCTAGGCTCGGGATGAACGCCTTACCGAGCCGGTGCAGGAGCGGACCGCATAGCAGGATCGGGATGCGCGAGGACCCGGCGTGAACGGAGATGTCCGCGACCCTGGCAGCGTCCACGTTGGCGGGGTCCATGGCGACCAGTCCGCCGTCATCGTCCCATTCCACTGCCACCCCGTGGATGCGCAGCAGGTCCGAGACAACCTCAACGTCGCGAATCGCCGGCACGTTCGCCAGCACGCTGGGGGTCTGACCGAGCAGGGATGCGACCATCGCTTTGGGAACGAGGTTCTTGGCCCCGCGCACCGCGACCTCGCCCATCAGCGGCCGACCGCCTTCGACGCGCATGACGTTGATGTCCATGGAACCTCCACCGCTGAACCCCGGCCGCCCCGGGCCGGTCCAGCATAATGCGGCCAACCGAAGATTCCGTGAGGGCGTACCGGATCGTCCCGACCTTCGCGGCGGGGCCCCGGGACGATGCCGGCCCACCTCGCCGGCCGTGCCCACCGCCGTCGGGTTGGCCAACGGCGCCAAAAGCCGCCCCGCCGATGCCGGACCGCCTCGCCCGGGGTCGTCTGGGCCGGACCCCTACCCCTCGTCGACCCGCCGCAGCACCTCGGTCAGGCGGTTGGCGGCGGCGACCACGGCGGCGGCGTGAATGCGACCTGGCTGCTTGGTGATCCGTTCGACGGGTCCCGAAATGGACACCGCCGCGACCACCCGTCCACCTGGACCGCGCACGGGTGCGGAAACAGAAGCGGCCCCCGCCTCGCGTTCGGAAACCGACTGCGACCAACCGTGACGCCGGACCGCCGCCAACTGGGTGGCGGCGAACTTCGCCCCTTGGAGTCCGCGATGGAGCCGGTCCGGCTCTTCCCAGGCGAGAAGCACTTGGGCCGCCGATCCGGCGTGCATCGAAAGGACCGCGCCAACTGGGATTGAATCGCGCAACCCCATGGGGCGTTCGGCCGCGGCAACGCAGATGCGCTGATCGCCCTGGCGCCGAAACAGCTGGGCAGATTCGCCCGAATGGTCCCGCAGCGCCGCCAAGACCGGTCCCGCGGCCACCAGCAGGCGGTCTTCGCCCGCAGCGGTCGACAGCTCGGACAGCCGCGGTCCCAGCACGAAACGTCCCTGCATGTCTCGGGCCACTAGGCGGTGATGCTCCAGGGCCACCGCGAGGCGGTGCGCCGTGGGCCGAGCAAGCCCGGTCGAGGCCACGAGTTGAGCCAGTGTTGCCGGGCCCGATTCCAAGGCGTTGAGCACGGATGCTGCCTTGTCCAGGACCCCCACTCCGCTACCATTGTCCATGTCCCGATACTGCCATTCCAAAGTATGAGACTCAAGTCCCGGCCGCACCGTCCGACATCTGAGACGGGGAACCGCTCGGCGTGGGCAAGGAGAGACCAAACCATGGGCAAGACAATGCCGGAGAAGGTGTGGAACCGCCACGTCGTACGCCGCGGCGTGGACGGCGCACCCGATCTGATCTACATCGACCTCCACATGGTCCACGAAGTCACCAGCCCGCAGGCCTTCGAGGGCTTGCGCATGGCCGGACGCACGGTGCGCCGGCCGGAGTTGACCATCGCAACCGAGGATCACAACACCCCAACCCTCGACATCGATCTACCGATAGCGGATCTCACGAGCCGCACTCAGATCGATACCTTGCGTCGCAACGCCGCCGAGTTCGGCATCCGTCTGCATTCGCTTGGAGACGCGGACCAGGGCATAGTCCACGTGGTGGGCCCGCAGCTGGGGTTGACGATGCCGGGACTCACCGTGGTCTGCGGCGACTCCCACACTTCCACGCACGGCGCTTTCGGTGCGCTCGCGTTCGGCATCGGCACGTCCGAGGTTGAGCACGTCCTGGCAACCCAGACGCTTCCGTTGACCCCATTCAAGACGATGGCGGTCACCGTCGATGGCCAGCTCCGCCCAGGGGTGGGCGCGAAGG
>JAIRXV010000474.1 GCA_031268115.1 Bifidobacteriaceae bacterium | reverse complement strand
CGAACCGGTGCATGTCAACCAGCTCTGGCGCGTCATACCAGTCCGCGACGAGCAGCGTGAACGCGCCGCCGGCGTCAACCGCCTGCAATTGCGCCCAATCGCTCACGAGCAGCACTTTGCCGATGGAGAACTCCTGCTCGACTTGACCTTCGAACGAGGCGGCATGGATGACTTCCCGTGTCACAAGAATCTGTCGCGCAGTTGGGCGATCATCTCGTCAAACGGGGGCGGGTCGGCCGTGGCCTCGACCTCAGCTTTGGTCAGGAGTGCCTGGAGTTCATCGTCGCTGTAGCGCGGGAGCACCGAGTCGGGCACCGGCGGATACACGAGCTCCGCGGAGCGGATCGGCTCACTCGCCACCACACCGGCCTACCCCGGTCCGCGGAGTCACATTCGGAGCCGCTGCGGATCCGCGCTGGGACATGTATGGTGACCCGATGCGCGCAGCTCCTTGACGGGTCAGGGTTGTTGGCGCAAGACACTGGCCAACTGGAGGGAGGCGGTCCCGTGCCCACCAACGCTCAGGCGGTTACGCCGGGCAGGTCGGCGGCGCAGTGCCTGTGCTGTGAATGCTGGACCGTCAGTTCGCGGGCCGATTACGAGATCTGTCCGGTGTGCTTCTGGGAGGACGAGGACTACCCCGACCTTGAGTCACTGGGCGAGGGCAACCGGCTTCACAGCCCCTACGATTCGGGCGACCCTGGGGCGGAGGCCCTGCTCGATGTCCGGTCGGCGGCGAACGATGGCTTGACCCTGCGCGAGGGGCGACGCAACTACCGGGCGTTCGGCGCCTGCGTCAAGGAGATGCTGCCACACGTCCGCGCCCCCCTGGAGAGCGAACTGCCTTGACGGCGGTCGGCGCCCGACCAGTACCGACCAGGCGGCTCAGCGCGAACCCGCGAACACCGAGAGGCGCCGCCTTGGACCGGGCTTGACCTGGGGAAACGAGCCCCCTGAGGGAATCGAACCCCAGACCTATTCATTGGCGGCAGGCGTCTTTCGACAGCTGCCCGGTCACTTGCGGTAACGGTCGTGGAACTGGGGAAACACCGCGCTCCTTGTGCGCGCCGTCTCGCGTTGGCTGCCATGGGATAGCGCTCAATTCGGTCAGCAAGCGGTCAGTGTGGATCGAGCTCTTCCCTGGCCTCTAGCTCCTCGCCCCCTTGGACAAGCTTGAGAACCCGGCCTGCGCCCATCCGGTCGTGGGTCAACGCCAGTATCCGAACGGCATCGTCGGTGACGCGGTACCACAGTGTGTTGGGGGTAGCTTCGGAAGTAGACGCGCCTGGCCCCGATCGCCTCGACCTGGCGGAACCGGGACGGGAAAGCCGTCAACGCCAACGCCGCGTCCTCGAACTGGACCACGAACCTGAGCGCAACCTCCAGCGAGGCGGCGTCCAGGTAGTAGACCACGGCGCCGGCAAGCTGGCTCCTGACCGCTTCGGCGATCTCGATCCGGTAGGTCACTTGATGAGCGAACGCAAGTGGGCCGTGACCTCGTCGAGTGTCAGCGGACTCGCTTCGACCTCAGCCTCGGCTCTGTCGAGCAAAGCGCAAAGCTCTTCGTCGGTGTAGTGCGGCAACACCGAGTCCGGCACCGCAGGATACATGGTCTCCTTGGAACGGATCGGATCATTGGCCACCTGCCCAGGATACTCGGCTGGAAAGCGGGTTGAGAGGACGCGGCCCCAGGGTAGGCACGTTGGCCGCGCCCGCCCCTGAGCCCACTGGCCCGGGGCCGAGGATCGCAAGAGTAGCCGCGCCCACTGCTTGCTCTTGTAGCTCAGGTTCGGTAATCGCACTCACTCACGGTGATGCACGACCGGGCGGTGTCGGTTCAACTCCACAGTATGCGCATCATGGGCTCATGGGTGGCCTGGCCCACACGCCCGGCGACTGGTCGCGCGCTCAGCGGGCAGCCGCGCCGACCGGTTTGACAGCGGTCTGGTTCGCCTGTCAGTATGATTATCAGAATCATTCGCAGTAAGTCGAACGCGGCCCAGGCGGCGCGTTGGGGAAGGGAGGTGGAAGATGACACGAATCTCCATCCACCTGTCTCCCGCGTCCTTCGATGCCGCCGGCAGCGCTCACCGCGGCGCAACGCCGCTAAAGACGCACCCGCACTCAGGCGACCACCTAGCCCGCGGCGGCCGGCCGCGCTGCGGCTGCGGCGCAGAGAACCTCGACGTCGACTTCACCTGCGCCAGCTCGCGCTGCGGCGAGGTGACCTCTTGGACTCCCCGGCGCCGCCACCACGTCGGCTACGTGCGGACCCGCTTCATCTACTCCGATCGAATGCTCTAGGGCTGCCGACGGCAGGGCTCGTCGAACTCGCGCGTCGGCGAGTCCGGAATCGCTCTCGGAGTTCGCGCTTGCGCGTCCCGCTCACGGCTTGAACGCCAGCACCGTCCGTGCCGGTGATTTCAGCGTCTCGACGAACGAGACATCTATTCGACTTCACCCACAGCGTTAGGAACCATCATGAAAGCTCCGTCCATCGTCAAGGCTAGCCTCGCAGCCGCGGCCACCGGTCTGTTCGTTCTCTCGGGTGCCGGTGCCGCCAGCGCCGATGCGACCATCACCATCCCGTCCAGCCACATCGACATCGCCGAGATCGTCTGCGCGCTCGACGGCAACGGCAATCCCGAGTACGAGGTCGGGACCCACATCGAGTACGGCGGGATCGGCGACGTGCCCAACGGGACCAGCGTCCTGAGCGACTACCTGTTCCAGTACGACCAGTCGAACTCCTCCGGGTACCTGAGCGCGCCGGGTGCCTTCTTCGGCAACTGGGTCGCCTCCGGCTCCAGCGCGGCCGAGGACTACATCCCGGTGATCGGGTTCCACTACGAGCCCGACTCCGCTCTGTGCGCGCAGACCGTGACGATCGACGTGCAGAACGTGTCGGGGTCGGCCTCGGTCGGCTTCGTGTCGAACGCACCGGATGCGGGCATGCTCGGCAACGGCTCGACGAGCACGACCAACAGCAACGCGGTCACTCTCGGTAACCCGCTGACTGGCTCGCTGTACGCCGAGCATGTCCACGGGACGTGGACGTTCGCCGGGCTCGCCACGGGGCAGACGTACCCGCTGAAGTTCGTCGTCTCCATCCCCGGCGAGGGCACCACGACCCTCTCGACGGCGTACTTCCGAGTCCAGCCGTAAGACCGGCTCCCCACCCTCATGCTGC
The DNA here is from genome assembly GCA_031268115.1 of Bifidobacteriaceae bacterium. Taxonomy (GTDB): domain Bacteria; phylum Actinomycetota; class Actinomycetes; order Actinomycetales; family WQXJ01; genus JAIRRT01. The sequence goes on along the minus strand of JAIRXV010000474.1, from coordinate 6,110 downwards.
CACGCCTTTTGTTTCCGCGTGCAGCCTGGGGGACGTTCCCTCTTGCCCGTCCAGATCCCCAGCTATCAGAGATTGAGATCATGAGAACACCCGTCGTCAAGACTCCCTGGAAGCCGCCAGCTCTCATCGGCATCGCCGCCATCACCCTGTCCGCTCTCGTGGCGCTGGCCACGTCAGCCGTGGCAGATCCGGCTGGTCCGGATGTGGGTGCGGGGACGGTCTGGGTCGGGCTGTCGAGTGACGGTGCGGGCGGCTACGGACTGGGGGCGACGGTAGGGGAGACCGGCGAGCCGCTGAGCGCGCCGATCCGGGTCGCGTCCTCGGCGAGGGCGACGATCCCGGAGGGCGACGAGTACGCCTGGTGGGGCGAGGCCAGGCAGCAGGGCTGGAGCGTGGGCTCATCGTCCCTCGCAGTCGGCCTGACCCCGGTGAACCTCGGTTCCCCGACCGCGCCGTGGGAGTTGATCGGCATCCCGGTCACCTGGCGGCTCAGCGAAGTGGTCGCGCCCGAGGGCGGCACCTACTCCTTCAACCGCAACGACGCCCTCACCGACGGCGCGTTGCCGGCGGTCGATTCGGGCAACCGCTTCGGCACGGGCACGCAGCGTGACGGCAGCGCCCAAGGCGCCGAATACCTGGACGAGACCATCGGCGAGATGGCCCGCGCGGCGCAGTTCTTCACCGCCGAGGGCATGTACTGCGTCACCTACGATGCCGAACTCACCCTGCCCGGCGCGGAGTCCCCGTCCGTGCTGCCCTACACAATCCGCTACGCCATCGGCGACGACACCCCCTCCAACGCCAACTGCGGGACAACCGGCTCCGGCGGAACCGCCCCGGACCCGGGCGGTGATGACATCGGGCAGGTGACACTGATTGGGCGCGTCTGGAACGACCTGAACGAGGATGGCGTCAAAGACGACGACGAGTCCGTCTTCTCCGGGCTCCAGGTCCGTGTGTCGCCCGGAGGGGGCTGGTCGAACCACGACTTCCCGGACCGCTACCCAGATTCCGTCACTGTGACGACAGATGCGGGCGGCCGCTTCGAGGTTGCGGTCCGTACCACCCCAGTGCTCGACCCGGTGATCTTCTGGGGCGTGTCCGTTCGACTGCCCGCCGGATCGGGCCTGGAGCCCCGGACCTGGCGGTACCGCATCGAACCCTCCACCGGCGACATGCTCGTCCAGGGGTCGACCCGCACCGATCTCACCGCCGACGGGGCGCAGGAGACGGTGGACTTCCCGCTCGTTGACGGCAATCAGGACGCCGCGTATGTGCTTGCACAAGGCCATGCCGACGTGTTGTACCCCGAATTGACGACCGATGGCTCTGGGCAGGAGTCGCTCGCGCTGCGGGCACATGTCGATGCGGTCGCCAGCGTGCTGGACTACGACGACTTCGTCATCGATCTCACTGATCCGGGACTGGAGAAGCAGCTCCCTGCCACCTACACCGATAGTGCCGACTACTCCTTCATCGCGCCCGCGGGTTCGACGATCTGGAACTCAGGAGAGGGCGGCGGTAGCCCCTGGATCGGGATGGCGACCCAGTCACCGACCCTGTCGGCACTCGAGCGCCAACAGCCGTTCTCCTTCACTCTGGACGCGGTGACCGGTCCGGGCGGCACACCAGCTGCCGGCAATGTCGTGATGTGGACGAACACAGCAGCAAGCACTGCTGCACCGAGGTGGAGCACCGTTTCCGGCACGCCAAGTTCGTTTGTGTTCGCGCAGGGCTCGCATTCGCACTTCAACTGGTCGTTCACGGCGCAGGGTGTCTACTGTCTCGCCTTTTCCGTTCAGACGGACGGCACCGATGGTCTAAGACTTCGAGATGAGCGACAGCTGACCTTCGTCGTCGGGCCCGAGCTCGACCCGTCGACTGTCACGCCGTGCGAGAAGATGCAGGATTACCCACAGCGGCAGCTGCGCAGCTACCCCACCGGCGGCGGGGCGACTCCGGTCGTGACGACTCCGAGCGAGAGGAACGTGATCGGCCTCGATCTGACTAACGGCACCTTGGGGACGACGCTGCTGCGCCGCCTGCCCGACGCCGCCGGACAGTTCACCAGCACACCGTTGGCCGATGCGATCCTCTACGCGCCGGCAGGTCGCTCGGATCAGGCACCCGAGCGCCCCTACATGGTGAACATGCCCGGATGGGACACCGCCCCAATCGCCGGAGACGCAATCGACGGTGACATCGTCTTCTCGGTGACGAACGTCCACGGGCCAGGGAACCTGAGCACGGACGGCAGCGGACGGTTCCCGAGGTCGGTGATAGACACAGGAGCCGGGCAGTCGAGCTACGACGTGTGGACGTCCGCGATCGGCTCCACGCGGTGGATGGCATCACGGCCAGGGAAATACTGCGTCGACGTGGACTGGATGGCCACGACCACGGCCGGGGAACCGGTCACCGCTTCCGCGGTGCTCACGCTCGTGGTGGAGGGGCCGCTGGACCCCGCAGACGTGCGGCAGGGCGGCATCGGCTATGCCGACGGAGCTGAGGTGTGGCTCGCCGCCGACCACGGCGCGCTCGAAGCTACGTGCTCGCAGGAGCCCGACTCGTGGACTCGTGCCGACGATGCGCCCGCTCCCGGCGACACCGGAAACCCGGACGACCCGACCCCGGTATGGGACGTGCCGAACTGGACGACGACCGAGTCGGGGGCGACGATCCTCAACCTCGGTCACATCGACGTCGCCTCGCTGCTGAACGGGAACACCCTCGAGACGAAGGTCAAGGACACGACACTCGAGGGCGTCGAGCACGCCGCCGGCGAGGGCGCCTCCTGGCATGCGCCCGAGGATGTCGTGCTCCAGCTGCTTCCGGAGTCCTGGACGACCATGCCGGACAACGACGCCTACTCGTTCCTCGGCGAACCCGGAAGCAACCTGTGGCAAGTCACTCAGACACAGCAGGACGGACTGCTCTGGCCGGGCTGGTCTACCGAGACCATCCCGGTAGACGCCACGCAGACCGGCGTCAAATGGACGCTCACGGACGTCGCGGGCCCGGGCGAGTTCACCTTGTACGCATCAGATCCCAGTCGCATCGGCGCGCAGCGCGTGTTCTTCAACACCCGCGACGGCATCACCGACGCTGACAGCTTCGAGATCCCGAAACTCACCCACGCCCACGGGTCGTGGGCGTTCAGCGCCGAGGGCGTCTACTGCCTCGCATTCGACCGCTCCGCGACGCTCGCCCTCGGCCAGCACGTCGATACTGAGTTCGTCCTGGCCTTCGCGGTGGGCGAGGTCGATGTGGGCGCCATCGACCCGGCGGCATGCTTCGCGGCGCGACCGGTGACATCGGTGGCGGTCTCAGTCGCCGGCGGCGCCGGCCCGGCGATCACCAGCCCGGGCGGCGCCCTGCAACTTGTCGCGTCGGTCCTGCCCGCCGACGCGGACGATCCCTCCGTCAGGTGGGAGGTCGTCTCCGGGTCGGCCGCGACCGTGTCCGACTCCGGCCTGGTGACGGCGGTGGCCGATGGGACCGCGGTCATCCGCGCGTCGGCCCGTGACGGGTTGGGCGTCCATGGAGAGATCACGATCACCATCACCGGCCAAACCACACCGACGGACCCAGGCGGCGACCCGACTGACGGGCCGGGCGATGACCCGACTGACGGGCCGACCGGCGACCCGACCGACCGGCCGACTGACGGGCCGACCGGCGACCCGACTGACGACCCGACCGGCGACCCGACCGGCGACCCGACCGATGTGCCGCCGGCGCCGGTGGACGAGGGCGAACTGATCGACGCTCGCCGCGGAGGCGTGGACGCGCCCGAGGCGGCCAGGCCGGGCCAGAGCGTCACGGTGACGGTCTCCGGCCACGCGGGCGCGCGGGTGCGGATCTGGTTGCACTCGGCTCCCGCGCTGTTGGGGACGTTCACGTTGGATCGGTCCGGGCGGGTGGCCGTGGTCATACCGGCCGGCTCGGCTTTGGGCGAGCACAAGATCGTGGTCCAGGCGATGGACGGGTCGCTGGTCGGGTGGGACGCGATCCGCCTCGAGGCGGCCGGCTCGGATCAGGCGACCACGCCTCCGGTGACGGGCCAGCCGACCAGCGCCGCGCCGGCCGCCGCCGGGTTGCCCGTCACCGGCGCGTCCGGAGCGCTGCCGCTGCTCGGCGGGCTGGCGCTGGTGTTGGTGCTGGTGGGGACTGTGGCGGCATCGTTCACCCGGAGGCGTGTGGCCAGCCGCTGAACCACACGCCCGCAGCCTCGTTGGGACCGAGCCGCCGGACGGGGGCGATCCCTCCTGGCGCCCGGCGTGCGTGTGTCCGTTGGCCCTGCCAAGGGGCCTACCCGGAGTTGCGCGATCCCGATCTACTGCCGGGTCCGGCCAAGTGTCAGGCGGTGGCGGCTGGGCTGTCGCGCGGCCGGCCCTATAGCGCGAGGCCCGGCCCGCTGGGGCGCGGCCCGTGGGCGTTGGGCGCGGGGCCGGTTTGGCGGGTGAGCCGTTTCGCCCGTTCGATTTGCGCCTGCTCGGCTCGCCCGGTGGCCGCGCGTTCGGTTTCGATCAGGGCGGCGGCGTCGCGAACCGGCAGGCTCCGCAGTTCGGCGGCTCGTTTGCGGGCGGCGGCCGCTTGGGTGCGGTAGTCGCGGGCGTGGCGGCGGGGATCGGCGGTCCTGGCGGGCAGCGCCTCGGCGTTGCCGGGCAGCCCTCCCCAAGAAGAGAGCACCCGCTCGCGGGCCGCGTCTGCTGCCGAGACCGCGGCCTGGTGCTCCGTGTTCGCGCGGCGCCGCGCGAGCCGGCCCGCGATGGCGAGCCTCGCGTGGGCGACGGCCTCGACGGCCACAGCTGCCAGGAAAGCCGCGCCGTCCGCCTCGGCTTGGCGCAGCTCCGCGGCGGCGTTGTCCGCTTGAGCGCGGTGCGCGGCGCGCAGCCGGGCGAGGCTCGCGGCGGTCTGCTCCCACCGGTCGGCGCGGCGTTCGGCTTGGGCGGCTTCCCGGTCCAAGCGGGCCAGTTCGGCGGCCACGAGTCTGGCCGGGCCGTACGCGGCCAGCCCCCGCACCGCCTCCTTCGCGGCCTGGGCGGCGGGGCCGAGGCCCCGGTCGGCGCGGTCGCGGCCCATCGCGTCGGCGAACTGGGCTTTGGCGTCGGCCATGTCGGCGGCGACCACATGAAGGAGGTTCGTCTGCCGGCCCCTGGTCATCCCATTTGGTGTCGCGGTAGGTCTTGAGGACTTTGTAGACGTAGGGGCGCCTCGGGTTGTGGCTGACGATGATGCCATGTTCGGGCAATGGGACTTTGATCCTTCTGTACAGCGCCACGGCCGGCTCCTTCCCTCGCGTTTGTATACAGCTCGTTTACGGTATGCGTGCGCCGCGACCGGGCTGACACGCCTGCGTGCCAGGGATTCGCGGGATGGCGGTCGCTGTTGGGCGGGCAAGCCGCGCGATGGCCCGCGGCCAGCGGTTTCATGGCGGCGCGGGCCGTTGGATGGGCGGGGGGCGCCGGGGCGGTGCGGGCGAGGTCTGCGCCTCAGCGGGGGTGTATATCGTCAGATTGGGCGGGACTTGGGCTGACCAGCGAATGAACGTATCTACAGCCGCTAATCGGCACCGCCGGGCCGCAGATCGCCTCGGTCCGCCCGAACCGGGTCAGCGATCGTGTGAGGTGTGCTGGCGTATGGAGCCCCGATCCCGGTGACCGGTGACCGGTTGCACGGACTGGCGGTTACGGTTTCGCTTTCCGCTGCTCAAACCGCTTGTGCCCGAGTTTCGACAGGTAGTCCTTGCGGAGGGAGCGCTTTCTGCCGAAGAAGTACAGGTCGCTGCGCGAGAGCTTGTGGTCTTCGAGCTTGATCCGCAGGAGCTCAAGGGTGCAGTGGAGATCGGCCACCTGGAACAACCGGTACTGCGCCGGAACCACCGGCCGGGAATCGACCTCGAAGAAGAACGCGTTGAACAGCGTGTTCAACACGTCAGTGATCTCGGCCTGCCCATTGTCGTAGCTCAGCCGAATTCGGCTGAGTGTGGACTATGCCGCGGAAAACCCTATGCCGAGGAAGGGCGCGCCCACGCTGGCCAAGGCCTGACAGGGCGCTGTTTCCTCGGCATAGGGTTTTCGGGTTGGCTTCTTGTTGACGGTCCAATG
>JAIRXV010000471.1 GCA_031268115.1 Bifidobacteriaceae bacterium | reverse complement strand
CCTTCGCGGTCGGGGTGGGGGCGGGGGCGGGGGCCTGTTCCGTGGGGGCCGCGGGCGGCGGCGCCGCGCCTTCGCCACCGGACGATCCACCTGACGGCGGTTCGCCGCCTGAGCCCGCTGATGCCGATCCGGTATCCGCACCTCCGCCGCTACTCGCGCCGGTATCGGGCGGCGGTGGCGCCTGCGTGCTCGGTGCCGCCTGCGTGGGAGTCGGGGTAGGTGCGGCGGGCGGGGCGATTGGCAAGCCGGTGTCATCGTCTAGGCCGTCCCCGTCGCAGTCTTCCTGAAGGTACACGCCGTTCGCGGCGGCCAGACGTGCGCCCACGGCCGTGGCCGCCATCGCGGGCGCCGGACCGAAGGTGAGGATCGCCGAGAGACCGATCGTTGCCGCGATGGCGAAGGCCGATCGCGCCCGGAATGTCGTCATGATGCTCCTTGTGTAAGTGAGCTATTCCTCGTGGAAGTCGCTTAGTCAGATCGGGCAGGACCCACCGAGCGGGAAACCGTCGTCGAATGGGTCAGGTGCGCCATCGGCGGCCACCTGGGCCGGCACGAGCGATGGGGACGCGGGGTTGCCAGGGGGAGGGCCGTCATCGTCGGTGGGGGCGAACTGTTTGGTGCCAGCGAAAACCTCATCGTCCAAGGCGCCTTCCTCGCGGGCCACGATGGTGGCGGCGATGGCGGCGCCAGTCACGTTGGTGGCTGTGCGGCCGGTGTCAGCGATAGCGCTGATCGGAACCACCAGCAGCAGAATCTCCAGCGGCAGGCCGACAGCGGTCAACACACTGGCCGTGGTGATCGTGGCGGTGCCCGGGACGCCAGCGGTCCCGAGCGAGACGAAGAGGCAAAGCAGCGCGAGGACCGCATAGTCGGCGGCCGAATAGTCGATGCCAAGGCCGTGGATGCCGTAGATCGCAACAAGCATCGGCCAAATGCCCGCGCAGCCTGGCATGCCGATGGTGGTGCCGAGCGGGGCGGTGAAGTTGGCGACCGCGGGTGCGACCCCCACCTTCGCGGTCAAAATGTCAGTGGTCACAGGTAGGGTGCCCGCACTGGACTGAGTGGAGAAGCCCACCACTTGGGCAGGCAGGAGTTTGCGGAAGAAGGCCACCGGGTTGACCTGCGCAAACACCGTAACCAGCACACCGCCCAACAGGAAGGAGTCGATGGCGAAGGCAACGAATGAGACGAGGAGAAGAGCGATCAGCGACCACACGACGCCCTGGCTCGCGCCATTGCCAGCCGAGACCGCCACCAAGGCCAGCACGGCGTAGGGCGTCAGCTCGATAATGAACGCGACCGCCTTGTAGACGATTTCTCGCACGGCGTCCACAAGCGCCTTGAACGGGGCCAGTTTGGCCGGGTTCTTGTTGGCGACCAGCACATACGACACCGCGATGAGCAGCGTGAACAGGATGATCGGGATGATCTTGTTCTCCGCGATGTCGAGGACCACGTTGTGAGGGAAGAAGTCAACGAGCACCGTCGAGAACGAGACGAGTTGATTCTCAAGGCCGCTGGGATCCAGGCCGTCTATCGCTAGGGCAGAATTGCGGCCCACCCCGAACACCAGGCCAAGACCGAGCGCCAGAACTATGGCGAGCAGCGTCGAACCGAGCAGCCACGCGACAGAGCGCAACCCGATGCCCTTCAGCTGGGCGACCGAACGCAAGGAGGTGACCGATGAGAGGATCGACACGATGATGAGCGGGGCCACGATGGCGCCGAGCACCGCGACATAGATCCGGCCAATCGGTGCCACGAAGCCGACGTGACCGGAGAAGACCACCCCTATGGCCAAACCGACGCCAAGGGCACCGAGGGTGACCACGGTGAAACCGACACGCCTGCGGCGCAGGATGAAAATCGCAGCGAAGGCAGCGGCAACGAGAGCTAGAACTCCCAGGCTGAGCCAATCGACGGACATGGTTTGAGGGTTCTCCTTGGACGGGTGGTGTTAGGTCCCCGGGCCGCGGGTTGGTCCTTTGTGACCTCGGCGCAATTCGCCTTATGCTGCGCTGCCGAGTGTGGTCGGGCTCTCGCTCGATGGCGGCCCTTGGCGGGAACCTAAGCTCGGCAGCGCCTGCGCATCTGCCCGCAACATGGGCGCAGACAACACTGGCGGGAAACTGGCGCGCAGCCGCAGTCCATTCCGCCGCACGCGCCCCAAAGCTCGGCGCCGTTCTTGGGCGCACTGGGGCGGGGGCGGATGTCCATCGCCAGCGAAGCTATCCGCCTCGCACGGCCAACCAGTTGGGCGTCCTAGATAGCGAGCGTGTGTCACCGCGCTTGGCGCACGGACCGCGGGGCCTATGGCGGGGTAAATCGGCTGGTCAGGGCAGGGACCGGCATCGTCCGTGAGCGGCAGAGATCTCGCATGGTGGACAAAAGTCACAATCCACGTGTTGACTACGCGGTGACGTTTCTGCCAATCTTCTGCGAGTGAGGATTTCACGTTCGCTCAGCGACGACGCTGGCGCGCGCGAAACGCGGCGAATGTGGTGTTGTCGGGCCTAACCCAAACCCAGGCCCCAACCACCCTGCCGCCCCACCCGCGAACTTGCCGGGCTAGCGGCATAACCTCCACGGATGCCCAGCCATGTTCCCACATGTCAGAACGCCAATATCGGCACGGCCGCGACAGGGGCGCACACCCCGTACGGTCCAAAGCCCACCCCCTTCGGCCCCGCCCACTCCCTTGATGCCGCCCACTCCTGCGATCCCAATCGCGCCCGCGGCCCTTCTTGTTCCAAGGCGCGGGGTTCCGTTGGAGCGCGATGCCGACAGGGCAGCGCGGGAGTACCGCGAATTCAGCTCCACCCTTCGCCAGCTTCCCATCTCTCCCACCTTGCGGTTTCATTCAACGCAGCGCACCGTGTGGGCGCAGGGCGTCAAACGCACACTGACAGACAGGCAGTTCCGGGTACTCGCCTACCTGATCACCTTGGGTGGACGAATTGCCAGCCGCGAAGAGGTGCTGGCGGCCGTTTGGGGAGACACGCGGCCCCGCCAGGGCAGCCGAACCGTGGACATGCAGGTGGCGCGCATCCGTGAGCGGCTTTCCCTGCCCACCGTCATCCTTACCGTTCGCGGTCGCGGTTACCGGTTCAATGCGGCGATTGCGGTTACTGAATCTGCGGACGGATTCAACGGCTGGTAGTTTCCATCGGCGCGGAAAGGGTTGTTGGCGGGCTTTGCCGCGAGGGGTAGCGCGGCGGCGAGGGTAGCGCGGCGGCGAGGGTTAGCGCGGCGGCGAGGGGTAGCGCGGCGGCGATCGAATCGCCGGTCGAGCCCACGCGGTGAGCGGTCCGTCGGCGCGGACTCTGCGCTGCGCCAGTTGAATCCTCCCATGAATAGGACTAACGTCCCCCCATGGGCTCGCACCCTCGGCCTAAAAAGGGGGCATGGGCGGCGCGTAGGCTCTGGGCAGAGTCGCGTGTCCGGGCCGATCCGCGCGCCGTGGGGCAAACCGTACCTATGCCCCTGCGTCAAGGGGAAGCCGGCAGCGGGGATTGCGTCCACACGGACGCTTGAGAAGAAGGGAGGGGCGGATGTTCCAGATTGTCATCCACGGCCGTGGCGGTCAGGGGGTGGTGACGGCCTCAGAGATGCTGGCCCGGGCGGGATTTGCCGGCGGCTTCCAAGTCCAGGCCATACCCAGTTTCGGTTCAGAGCGCACCGGGGCACCCGTGGTGGGCTACACGCGGTTCTCCGAATCGAAGATTTTCACCCGCGAGCCGATCTTGACCCCGGATGCCGTGATCGTCCTAGATCCCACGCTGTTGCGGGCAATGAACCCATTTCACGGACTCGCATCGGGCGGATGGGCCGCGGTCAACACCCGCGAGAGCCCCAACGAGGTCCGCCGGATTTCCCCGGACGCGCCCCCCACACCGGGCCACCTCGCCACGTTGCCGGCGGACGACATCGTGCGCGAATACCTCGGCCGGCCCATTCCCTCGGCGGCGCTGCTCGGTGCTTTTGCCGCGTTGACGGGCAAGATCACCCTCCAATCCGTGGCCGATGCCGTCACTCACCTCTTCAAAGGCAAGGTCGCCTCCGGGAACATCGCCTCCGCGGAAGTCGCCTACAAATGGGTGGAGGACCACAGGGGACAGGAAGATGTGGGGGCACCGAACGGCATCGCCCACGTTGATGCGGACCGGCCCACGGAAGCAGAACTGCCGCACGCGTTGATCGGATCGCCGGAGGTGTCCAATGCATGAACTACTCGAAGGTTCACAGGCCGTCGCGCGGGCCGTGGGCCTATGCCACCCCGACGTTGTGTGCGCCTACCCGATCTCGCCGCAGACCCACATAGTCGAGGCGCTGTCTGGCATGGTTCGCACCGGCAAGCTCGTGAACTGCGACTACATCAACGTCGAATCGGAGTTCGCGGCCATGTCCGTGGCGATTGGGGCCTCCGCGGCCGGCGGGCGCGTCTACACCGCTACCGCCTCGCAAGGGCTCCTCTATATGGCGGAGGCCGTCTACAACGCCTCGGGGCTGGGCCTACCAATCGTGATGACCGTGGCGAACAGGACCATCGGCGCACCGATCAACATTTGGAACGATCAATCCGATTCCCTGTCGCAGCGGGATTCCGGCTGGTTGCAGCTATTCGCCATCGATAACCAAGAGGCCGTGGACCTCCACATCATCGCCTACCGGCTGGCCGAGGAGATCTCGATCCCGATCATGGTCTGCATGGACGGGTTTGTCCTGACTCACGCCACAGACGTGGTGGATATGCCAACCCAAGAGCAGGTGGACGCCTTCCTGCCATCCTTCACCCCGCGGGAGTCGCTCGACATCGACAATCCGCGATCCATCGGCATGATGGCTGGCCCCGATATCTTTACCGAAACCAAATACCTATCCCACAGAGCTATGCTCGGAGCCATTGACCGGCTAGAAGAAGTCTCAGGCGAATTCGAGGCTATCTTCGGGCGGCGCACCGGCCGGCCCGTCCGCGTACTCGGCGCCGCCAACGGTTCAGATTCGGTGCCCGGGCGGCACGGACAGATCGCGGTCATCGCGATGGGATCGGTGCTTGGCACCCTTCAAGCGATTCAACCGGTGTTGCGGGCGAGCGGCGTGGACATTCACCTGATCGGCCTGGGCGCCTTCCGGCCGTTCCCATCGCGGGCGCTCGCCGCCGCCATCGGACAGGCCTCCCGGGTGGTGGTGTTCGATCGAGCCATACAAGTTGGCATCGGCGGTGTCCTATCCGGGGCGGTGCGCCGCGCCATGAAAGGATCCCCGGCCCCGCTGCATTCGGTGGCCGCGGGCCTGGGCGGGCGGCCCATCACGGAAGATTCGTTGGCCGCCATCGTCCGCCAAGCGCACGCCGGCGACCTAAGCGATCTCACGTTCATGGACTTGCGCGACGACGTTATCGAAAAGGTGAGTTGACATGGTCAAAGTCAATGTCCCATTCATGCAAACCGGTACCTTGGTGGTAGGCAACCGCCTATTGGACGAGACGGACCGCTCGGTTCAGGCCTGGCAGGGCCGACCCTCCTGCCTGACCCACGGCCACCGCGCCTGCCAAGGATGCGCGGAAGCGCTGGCCGCCCGGTGGGTCCTGGACACCGCCATGGAAGTGACCGACGGCAAACTCATGGTCGCCAATGCGACCGGATGCCTGGAGGTTTTCTCCACCCTGTATCCGGAATCCGCGTGGAAAGTGCCGTGGATTCATTCACTGTTTGCCAATTCCGCGTCGGTCGCCACGGGTATCGCCGCCGTTTTGCGGGCGCGTGGACGGACCGATACGCGGGTGATAGCACAAGGCGGCGATGGCGGCACGGCGGATATCGGCTTGGCCTGCCTTTCGGGAATGTTTGAGAGGAACGATGACGTTCTTTACGTCTGCTACGACAATCAGGGTTACATGAACACGGGCGCCCAGCGGTCGTCCGCGACACCGCCCGCCACACGGACGGCGACCACCCCCGCTGTGGGACGCGATCCGGGAGCGCCATTTGGGCAAGGCAAATCGGTGCCGAGAATCGCGATGGCGCACGATATTCCTTACGTGGCGACGGCATCGGTCGCCGATCTGCGAGACCTGGAGGCCAAAGTCCGCACGGCGATGTCCCACCGCGGCGCTCGCTATTTACACGTCCTGGTGACCTGCCCACTGGGGTGGGGAACTAAATCCGCGGATTCCATCAAAATGGCGCGCCTGGCGGTCCGCTGTGGCCTATTCCCGGTTTTCGAGGCGGAATACGGGGAAGTCACCGCCTCTACACCCATCCGCGATCGGGTGCCCGTCGAGGAGTATTTGCGTCCGCAACGCCGATTTGCGCACCTATTTGGGCCCAACGGCGATGAAATAGCGCTTGGGCGCATCCGCCACATGGCCGAACGCAATATCCGCCAATACAACCTTTGTCCTGAGGGGAGCCGATCATGACTGCTGTCAGCCCACCTGGATTGACCGCGCAGGCTGGCACTTCTGCCGCATACCTGACTGGATCCTGGCGGACCGAGCGGCCGGTGTACGTCAACCTGTTGCCGCCCTGTTCGGCGGCCTGCCCGGCAGGCGAAGAGATCCAGGCTTGGCTCTATCAAGCTCAGGCCGGGATTGACGGGTACGAAGATGCGTGGCGCGTGCTCACGGCCGAGAACCCGCTGCCCGCCGTGATGGGGCGCATCTGCTACCACCCGTGCCAAAGTGCCTGCAACCGGGGCGCTCTGGACGAGACGGTGGGGATCAACGCGGTGGAGCGGTTCCTCGGGGACGAGGCCATCCGCCAGGGCTGGGCGTTCACCCCGCCCGCGATGGAGACTGGCAAGACCGTGCTGGTGGTGGGATCGGGCCCGGCCGGCTTGTCCGCCGCTTACCACCTTCGCCGCGCCGGTCACGCGGTGGTGATCCGCGAGTCCCAGGAGGCCGCCGGTGGGATGCTGCGGTTCGGCATCCCCGCCTATCGCTTGCCGCGCGATGTGCTCGATGCCGAGATCGCCCGCCTAGAGGATTTCGGTGTGCGGATCGAAACCCTCTCGCGTGTGGGCGATCTGGAGGCCGAGGCCGCGCGGTATGACGCGGTGGTCTTGGCCGTGGGCGCCGGAGTGGGCGCCCACGTGGATATTCCGGCAGGTCACGCCGCTAAGGTGCTAAACGCGGTGACCTTGTTGCGGGAGGCGGCCGTGGGCGATAAGCCAATGCTCGGCCGGCGCGTGGCCATCTATGGCGGGGGCAACACGGCGATGGATGCCGCGCGGACGGCGGTCCGCCTTGGCGCCGAGGATGCCGTGGTCATCTACCGCCGTACCCGCGCCCAAATGCCCGCCCACGCCTCGGAGTATCGCGATGCCGTTGACGAGGGCATCCGAGTCAAGTGGCTTTCCACCATCTCGGAGGTGGAGGAGGGCCGCGTGGTCATTGAGCGCATGGAATTGGACGATGACGGCCGGCCCCAACCGACCGGGCAGTTCGATGAGGTCGAAGCCGACACGGTAGTCCTAGCCCTTGGCCAGGAGACGGATCTGTCCGTGCTGGACGGGGCCAGCGATATCGCGTCGGAGAGGGGCACGATAGTTGTCGACTCGAAGCTGATGACGGGACGGCCAGGAGTCTTCGCGGCCGGCGATGCCGCGCCGGGGGACCGCACGGCGACAGTCGCCATTGGGCAGGGGAAACTTGCCGCCCGCAGCGCGGATGCGTGGCTGCGGGGCGCGGATTTCGCGGCACCGCCGCGCGTGGCCGCAGCCACGTATGACAGGCTCAACACTTGGTACTACTCCGATGCGCCTTTGCAGCGCCGCCCGGAATTGGAGGCCGCTCGCCGGGTTTCTGGGTTTGAAGAAGTAGTGCGAGGCCTTTCCGGCGATTCGGCGTTGTTTGAGGCACGCCGGTGCATGTCGTGCGGGAATTGTTTCGAATGCGACAATTGCTACGGCCTGTGCCCCGACGATGTGATTGTGAAACTCGGCCCGGGCAAGCGTTACGACATCGACTACGACTATTGCAAGGGTTGCGGTATCTGCGCCGCAGAATGCCCCTGCGGCGCGATTTCAATGGTGCCTGAGGAAAGGTAAGTCAGTGCCCCGTGGACAATTCAGGTACCCAAGAACTCTATTGCGACGCGTCTGCGGATGATTCCAGTTACCCAAAGCCGTCGCTGCTGAAAGTCTCAACTTGCCACGCCGCCAATTCCAGCGTTTCTGGAAACAGTCCCGATGGCTCGCGAATCGCCACACGTACGGGTTTTCGATCGGCGTTCGCCACCGTGAGCTTCCTGCTGCGGCCGTCATCCGTCGCCAGCGCCAAGACCCTCCCTTCGGTGGCGATCGGCACAATTCGAGCGTCGGGTCGCATGTGACTCTGGAGCAGGGCACCGGCGGGTGTCGGTGAGCCCTCGGTTTCCAATCCCGCGGGACCTGTCGCACGCAGCACGCTGACCTCGTCGGCGCCCGCCGTGCCGTAAAGCACCCCCGCGAGCCAACCGGCCGCTATGGGGGTGTCGTAGCGGGGATCGGCGTCCCGTCCGTCCCGCGCCCGGGTCAGCGATGTCATAACCAAAGGCATGAGCCCGATCCGGGCGCCGGGGTATTGCCGGCGGGCGTCTTCGATTTGGCGGTCCATGACGGGCGGGGTCCTAAGCATCCAGGCGGTACCGCCTTGGTGGACCTGGGAAGCGGCACCGAAGACGACCGTCCCCAACTGATCGAGGTGTGGCGCCCGGTTTAGCTCGGCGTAATAGAGGGCCGACCCCCCGGCGCTGTCGCCGAACACGCCCATAAGCGCCCGGGTGGTGGCAAGCTCTTGTTGGCCGAACGGCTGGACGGTCACACGGTCCGAGGCGTCTGCTGCCACCCGAGCGACGGCCATCACATCAGCGGAGCTCGCATTCGGCGGAACCAAAACCTGAAAGTCGACGCGGGCCCGGTAGCGCTCGCCGAACGCATACGCCAGCTCCAGTTGCCCGATAGCGGTTGCGATATGTGTCCGCACAAGTACGAAGTCAAGGCCGTAACCTGCGACAACGTCTCCCTCTTCGTTGCTGAATGAGAAGACCTGGGTCCCAAGCTTGGGTCGGTTGAGGAAGCCGCCACCGACTGCCACGGACGCCTCCGCGCGATGCCCCGGTCTCGGGTGGGTTAGGTGCGGCGAAGGCCCGCTGGCACGGTGCCCCTTGAGCGTGATCGTGTACTCGATCGGGTCGTGAGGGTCGAGATGCACATTGCCCTCGCACAACGGCGGAAAGTACGTTTTCCATCCTGGATCGCTCCAGTTGCGGTGATCCTCGGTCTCGGTCGGCGAATCGAAGCCGATGTGGACAATTCCTTGTGCGGTGTGGAGGTTGAGTTCGCGGGCTTGGGAGAACAGTGGACCGGGGGCTATCCGCGCCGGCCAGATTGCGGGGATCGGCCTGGTATCGGAGCTGATCCCCGCAATCTTAGTCGTCTCGGTGTGCAACAGAACAAGGCCAAATCGCTTGAGATCCACGGGACTGTCACAAGTCGCCTCGAACCTGATCTCTAGACCGTCGCCAATCGTTCTGATCGCCACCGTCCACCTAACCCGCGCGCCAGGGGTTTGCGCCTCGAACCGCGCGGTCAAGGCGTTGCCGCCACTCAATTCACCGATGGTGGCGGTGGTTGGCGGGGTTTCCCAGTCGAGTTCTCGGGGCACCGCGTAGATCGCGTCGAGGATCTGGATCCCCGAGAAGGCGATGTCGCAAATCCACCCGTCCGCGTCCATGCGGGCAGTGAAGTCTCCACTGTTGACCACCGGTTCCGCGGTCATCGTTTTTCCTTCGCGCCCACGAGGGCCAAGACCAGGATTATCAGGGCTCCCTTCATGATGTTTTGGCTGGCGACGCTGATGTTGAGCGTGCTGAGCAGGGTGTTGAGAAGCAGCAGGAATAGAGCGGCACCCCAGATCCCAGGAAGGTTGGAGCGACCGCCTGAAATGAGAGACCCTCCTAACACCACAACTGCGATCGAATTGAGCAGGTACGGGTCGCCAAGCGCGAGGTTGGGTGCCGAAAAGGAACCGAGCAGCACGCCGGCCGTCGCGGCCATCAACGCACTTATGAAGTAGGTCAGGAAAACCACCCGACCCGCCGGCACCCCGGAAAACACGGCCGCGGACTGGCTCTGTCCCATGGCCAGCACTCCCCGGCCAAAGGTTGTCTTTCGCAGAACGAACCAGAGGACGGCGGTGACCCCTAAACACGCCGTTGCGAGAACAGAGACGCCGAACGGCGTGGCGTGGGCGAAGTCGCTCAAGGTTGGATCGGCCAACGCACCGCCTCGGCCGGCGACAGCCGTGGTTGCACTCTGCAAGATGAGCCCTGCCGCCAACGTGGCGACCATGGATGGAACCCGCAGTCCAACGATGACGCCCGTGTTTAGAAGCGCCACGATCCCTGCCAGCCCGATCGCGACCGCGAACCCAGCGAGGATGCTGCCTGACGCACCGATGGTGAGGGTCGCTACGAAAGCCGACAAACTCAGCACGTTGGGAACCGTCAAATCGGTATGGCCGTTGCCGAGTGTGATGACAAACATCTGGCCAAGACCCACAAGAACCAAGAACGGAGTCAGGGCGAAGACCGCACTTATCACTCCAAGGTTGACCCGGCCGTTCGCAACGCTGACCGCGGCCCACATGGCGGCCGAGCCCACATACACCCACACCCACGGGTGAACACGAAGCCACGTACCAACCCGGATGGCCATTGACGGCTTGACGGCGTTACCCAGAGCCCAATCCCCCGTCATCTTGGCCTCCTATCCGTAATCGCCCGTCCGGCCAGCACAGCTATGAGGATGAGCCCTTGCACGCCGGTCTGGTAGTCGGATGGGATTCCGAGCAAGGCAAGCATCGAGCCAGCCACGGAGATCGCCAACGCTCCGATGACTGCTCCAAACGGGGCGACCCGCCCCCCCGGGTATCGCCCGCCCCCCCGGCTAACCGCCGCGATAGGGAGCCGAGTGTAGTTAGCGGAGGCCTGTGTATCTCCGCCAGCAGTTACGCCAGCCA
>JAIRXV010000470.1 GCA_031268115.1 Bifidobacteriaceae bacterium | reverse complement strand
ACAAAAAAACAGACCCCAGCCAACACCCACCCCAAAAAAGAGGCAAGCATCAAAAAAACAGGCATCACAAACTCATCATGGCACACTATCGAGATAACAAGCAACGAACCCGAACGCACTAGCCCCGCGGGCAACCGGGAGTACATTACGGGGCGCGACCCGCCATGTCAAACCCAGGCGACCGCCGAGGTCAGGCTGGCGTCGCCGGCAGGCGCACCTCCAGATGTCGATCCCCGTAGGCCGCATCCACACGCGCCACCGGGGGCCAGTACTTGTCGGCGTCCGCACCCGCCGGGAAGACCGCTACCTCGCGAGGATACGGGTGCGTCCAAACCTCACGCGTCCCGTGCGCCGCTGTGTGAGGCGCTCCGCGCAACGGGTTGTCCTGCCGGGTCCACGGCCCGCCGCCCCCCGGCGCTCGGCCGTCCACCTGCGCGGGGCGACCGGCCGGAGGCGCATCAGGGCCGCCATCGTCCGAGATTGCGGCTGCTTCTCGCGCTATCGCAGACATCGCCGCACAGAACCGATCCAGCTCCGCCAACGACTCCGACTCCGTTGGCTCCACCATCAGCGTTCCCGCAACCGGAAAACTCATGGTCGGGGCGTGGAAACCGTAGTCGATGAGGCGTTTGGCGATGTCGTCCACAGTGACACCCGTCCGGGCCGTCAGCTCGCGCACGTCGAGGATGCACTCGTGGGCCACGAACCCACCCGGGCCGCGGAACAGCACCCCAAAGTCCGCATCGAGCCGGGCCGCCACGTAGTTCGCGGCCAGCACAGCTCCTTCCGTCGCCTCGGCCAGCCCATCCGCGCCCATCAGCGCGATATACGCCCATGAGATCGGGAACAGCAACGGCGAACCGAAGGGGGCCGCCGCCACAGGGTGTTCATGCCCACCGCGCTGAGCAAGAGGGTGACCCGGAAGGAACGGCGCCAAGTGAGCGCGCGCCGCGACAGGCCCTACACCAGGCCCACCGCCACCGTGGGGCATAGCGAACGTCTTGTGGAGGTTTAGGTGGGAGACGTCGCCGCCGAACCTCCCGGCCGCCGCGTGACCTACCAGCGCGTTGAAGTTAGCACCGTCGATGTAAACCTGTCCGCCTTGCTCATGAACGGCGTCGACGACCGCGCCGATCCCGTCCTCGTAGACCCCGAAGGTCGAGGGATACGTCAGCATGATCGCCGCCACTTCCCCACTGTGAGCTGCCAGCTTGGCCGCCAGATCCTCCGGGTCCACAGACCCGTCCCCTTGCGTTGCGACCGTCACCACGCGCAGACCGGCCAACGCGGCAGAGGCGGCGTTGGTGCCGTGCGCCGAGGCAGGAATCAGACACACCGTTCGGCCCGGCTCGCCGCGCGCCGCGTGATAGCGGCGAATCGCCAAGAGACCCGCGAGTTCGCCCTGGGAACCCGCGTTCGGCTGCAAGCTAACCGCGTCGTAACCCGTGGCCTCGGCCAGCCACCGCTCAAGGTCGCCTATCAAAGCGAGGGTCCCCGCGGCATCGGCGGCCTCCACGAACGGGTGCAACGCACCGAACCGTGGCCACGTGATGGCGGCCATTTCCACGGCTGCGTTGAGTTTCATGGTGCACGAACCCAACGGGATCATGCCCCGGTCCAGCGCGTAGTCCCGGCGCGCCAACCGCCCCAAATACCTCATCATCGCCGTCTCAGTTCGATGGTCTGAGAACACCGGGTGCGTCAAGTAGGGGCTGTTGCGGGCGAGCGCTACGGGAATGGACGATGGCGGCCCACCGGCCGGGAGCGGCATCTCGCCCTGGACCGCGCCGACCGGATAGTCCAACTCGGTGGCCTTCGCGCCCAGCACGGCCGCGAGCGTCGCAAGGTGGGCGCGGGTCGTGGTCTCGTCGGTCGATACGTAGATCGTGTCTTCGTCCGGCGCCCATACGGCCAGACCGCGCCGACGAGCCTCAGCCTTGGCCGCGAACGCCCCACCCGGAACCCGAACCGCGAGCGTGTCGAAGAAACGATCGTGGAGCACGTTCACGCCGCCCCGGCGCAACGCCCCGGCCAGGGCCGCGGCGCAGCCGTGGGCGTGGGCCGCGATACGAGCCAGGCCGTCAGGGCCGTGCCAGACCGCAAACATCGCCGCAACAACCGCCGGGAGCACTTGGGCCGTACAAATGTTGCTCGTTGCCCGCTCTCGGCGAATGTGCTGTTCCCGGGTCTGCAAGGCGAGGCGCAGGGCAGGTGCGCCATCGGCGTCCTTGGACACACCCACCAAACGCCCCGGCAATTGGCGCACCAATCCCTGCTTTACCGCCATGTAGGCCGCGTGGGGGCCGCCGAACCCCAACGGCAACCCGAACCGCCCGGTGGAGCCGACCGCAACATCGGCGCCCGCCTCCCCAGGCGAACGCAGCAGGGTCAAAGCGAGGGGATCGGCAACGACCGCCAGCAGCGCACCGACCTCGTGGACCGCTCGTGCAAGCGGCTCAAGATCGACCAGCCGCCCGCTCGCCCCCTGATACTGCACGATGGCGGCACTCACCCCGGAGGGAATCGGCTCGACCAGCGGATCGAACGGCCGCAACGCGATACCGAGCGGTTCCGCGCGCGTCGCCAAGACCGCCGCCGTCTGCGGGAAGAGATCGACATCCACGGCCACCGCCAGACGCGAACCGCGATCCACCCGGTGAGCCAAAGCCATCGCCTCGGCGACGGCGGTGGCCTCATCCAGGAGCGAGGCGTTTGCTACCGGCAGGCCCGTAAGGTCCGAAACCATAGTCTGAAAAACAAGGAGCGCCTCCAGCCGGCCCTGTGAGATCTCGGGTTGATACGGGGTATAAGCGGTATACCACGCAGGGTTTTCCAGGATGCCACGCTGAAGCACTGCGGGCGTGTGGCAGTTGTAGTAGCCAAGCCCGATCATCGGGACAGGCGGACGGTTGAGCGCGGCCAACTCTCGCAGCCGATCCAACACCTCGGCCTCGTCGGCCGGAGGTGGCAGCGTCGGAACGGGTGCTCTAAGCGACCGGGGCAACGCACGGGCGACGATGGAATCGGTGGGACCCAATCCTAGGATTCCCTTCACCATCGCCCGGTCGGCGGGCGCCAGGCCAAGGTGTCGGGAGACAAACCGTGCACTCGGCCCCTGTATCGGGCCGGGAGGGACGGGGGCAGGCACGGCGGCCTCCGGAGTCACTTGGCCACGTCCGGCAGGGCCGCATAGGCGTTCGCGTCGAGCAACGCGGGCAACGGGGCGACCGCTTCGACAACGAATAGCCAACCTTCGCCATACGGGTCGTCGTTGACCAGTTCAGGGGCATCGACGACGCGCTCGTTGACTCCGATCACGCGACCCGAGACGGGCGAATACAGTTCCGACGTCGATTTAGTCGATTCGATCTCGCCGCACGCTTCCCCCGCTTTCACATGTTGGCCGAATTCTGGGAGGTCCACGAATACGATGTCGCCCAGGGTGGTCGCTGCGTATTCGGTGATGCCGACTCGGGCCTGTGGACCGCTGGGATGGGCGACCCATTCATGCTCGGCGGTGTAGAACAACTCAGATGGAATCGACATGGTTCGCTCCTTGAGACGGTTTGGGCTGCTTTTGTTTCATCGAGACGGTTTGGGCCGTGAAGGTACTACGTAAGCAAAGAGCGGGATCCGGCCGGGGACGCCGGTCTTCCAACGACATCCCGGCCGCTGGCAACCCGCCGGGCGGCGCCAAAGCCGTGCAAGCCATCTAGGAGCCCCTGCGGTAGAACGGGCGGGCGGCGAGCGTGAAGGCCTGAACCCTGCCGCGCACGTCCACCAATAAGGTGTCGCCGTTGGCCGCCGGACGGTCCGCATCGATGTAGGCCAGGGCAATCGGGTGGCCGAGCGTAGGCGACAGTGCACCCGAAGTGATCTCCCCGAGGCGCGCGCCAGTAGACG
>JAIRXV010000448.1 GCA_031268115.1 Bifidobacteriaceae bacterium | reverse complement strand
CATTCCGCCCCCCGGTGAGCGCACACCGGCCGACGATGGCGTGCTGGAGGCCACGGCGGATGCGTTTGCGGAGGTGGGTGCCGCCATCGGACGCCATCGACAGCGGGCCGGTATTGTGGCGGGGATGCGGACCGTTGGCGAAGTCAACAAGTATTTGGCTGCTACGGCGCCATGGAAGTTGGCGAAGGGCGACGATTCGGATCGGGAGCGAATGAGGTCCGTACTACACGTGGCCGCACAGGCCGTGAGCGATTGCAACCGGCTTCTCGCGCCATTCTTGCCTCACGCGGCACAAGCGGTTGATCGGGCGTTGGGGTTCGACCGGCAGTTCGGCGACGCCCCAGTGATTGAGGAAGTCGAGGACCTAGATGTTCCATCGCGTCGCTATCCGATCATCACAGGGGACTATTCGGATTCGCCGGCCTGGGCGCGTGAGCCTATCCCGGTGGGCCAGGCGGTTCCCGCGCCCGTGCCGGTGTTCACCAAGCTAGAGGACGGCATCGTCGAAGAAGAACTGGCGCGCCTGCGCGAGCGGCCCTAACGGGTCCCCGGTCATACGGTTGTGGCCTACGCCACCGTCCGTATCGACGCCGACCACGAGGCTGACTGCCGCGTTTCAGCTGGTCAGGGCTTGGTCCTTGCCAGCTGACGCGGTCGTCGGCAGCTTTGTCGCCCGGCCTCTTAGAGCAGCCGGGCCGTGAGAACCCCTTCGATTGATTTGACCTGCGCAAACAGGTCCTGGCCGACATCTCCCTCCACATCCACCAAGGTGTACGCGAGGTCGCCTTTGGACTTGTTGAGCAGATCGGAGATGTTGAGGCCGGCACCCGCCACCAGCGTTGAGATTTGGCCCACCATATTCGGAACGTTGGAATTGACGATGGCGAGACGGGCCGTGTCCGGCGCGCGGCTCAGGCCCGCTTCGGGGAAGTTGACGGAGTTGCGGATAGTGCCGTTTTCGAGGTAGCCGCGCAGCTGATCCACCGCCATGACGGCGCAATTCTCCTCGGCCTCGGCGGTTGAGGCGCCCAGGTGGGGAAGGGTCACCACGCGGGCCCGCTTGTTCAACGCCGGGGTCGGAAAATCGCAGACGTAGCCGCGCAGCGAATCGGTCTCCAGCGCCTGGACCACCGCCGTCTCGTCCACAATCGGGCCGCGCGCAAAGTTCACCAGGACGGCCGAAGCGCGCATCCGCGCCAACTGGTCGGTCCCAATCAAACCGCGCGTTGCGGGAATCAACGGGACATGCACGCTGACGATGTCGGCCCGCTGGAGCAGTTCGTCCAGCGAAGTGATCCGCTCCACGAACGAGGACAGCTTCCATGCATGCTCCACGGTGACTGCCGGATCGAAACCGATCACCCGCATCCCCAGGGCAGTGGCCGCGTTGGCAACCTCGACGCCGATGGCGCCCAGACCGATCACACCGAGCGTGCGGCCAGGCAACTCGAATCCCGCGAAGGCCTTCTTACCCGTTTCGACCGCCGCGCTCATCTCGTCGGCGTCCCCTTCGAGGCGGTGAGCGACCGCCGCCGCCGGAACGATATTGCGGGCCGCCAAGAACAGAGCGGCGATCACGAGTTCTTTGACGGCGTTGGCGTTCGCGCCGGGCGTGTTGAACACGGGGATCCCGCGGGCCGAGTACTCGGGTATCGGAATATTGTTGGTACCCGCGCCGGCCCGCGCCACGGCCAGGAGAGATTCTGGGATGTCTTGGCCGTGCAAGTTAGCCGAACGCAGCAGCAAGGCGTTAGGTGCCGGATCGTCGGGGTCAACGGTGTAGCGCTCGGCGGGGAAGCGACTCAATCCCGTGTAAGAGATGTTGTTGAGCGTGCGGACGCGGTATGTCATAGGATTCCAATCCGGTGGGTGAGTGTGAAAGGGCGAAACGTGGTTGGGTGCCGATCAGGCGTGGCGGGCTTCGAATTCGGCCATGAAATCGATCAGGGCCTTGACTCCTTCAAGTGGCATGGCGTTGTAGATGCTGGCCCGCATGCCGCCCACCGAGCGGTGGCCCTTGAGGTTCGTCAGACCAGCGGACTCGGCT
Source organism: Bifidobacteriaceae bacterium (assembly GCA_031268115.1). Taxonomy (GTDB): domain Bacteria; phylum Actinomycetota; class Actinomycetes; order Actinomycetales; family WQXJ01; genus JAIRRT01. Next base: position 3,304 of record JAIRXV010000448.1, on the reverse strand, counting down.
CCGGCCAGAAACAGTCCGTCCAGCGAAGCATCGGCCAAGGTGAACGGTATATTCATGCGAGAGCGGGCGTTGAGCGCCACCGGGTTGGAGTAAAACGGCGAGGCGTCGATTGCCCCATATAGAGCGTCCGCCTTGGCGCGGTTGCGTGTCGCCATCGAAGCCAAGCCGCCGGCCTGCTCCAGCCATTCGAGAATGAGCCCCAACAGGTAGACCGCAAAAGTGGGCGGCGTGTTGAGCATCGAATCCGACGCGGCCATCGCCGCGAAATCTAGCACAGACGGCGTGGTCGGCCGGGCGTGGCCCAGCAGGTCGTCGCGGACTATCGCGACGCACAATCCAGACGGGCCCATATTCTTCTGGGCCCCGGCGTAGATCACGCCATAACGGGACACGTCAATGGGTTGGGAGAGGATAGTTGAGGACATGTCCGCGATCAGGGGAACGCCATCGGCCTCAGGGATATAGTCGAATTCCACTCCGCCAATCGTCTCGTTAGGCGTGTAATGCAGGTAAGCGGCACTCGGCGGCAGCGCGTAGGAACCTGGAGCGGGGACGGTGGTGTAGCTGCGGGCGGCCTCGTCCGCGATCACAGCCACGTCGAGTTCCTGGGCGCGGGCCGCCGAGATGGCCTTGCCGGACCACGAGCCAGTCTTCAGGTAGGCGACAGTATCGCCGGGGCTAGTTAGGTTCATGGGTACGGCGGCGAACTGGGCCGAAGCCCCACCTTGCAGGAATAGCACCCGGTAGTTCTCGGGGATAGCCAGGAGATCTCTGAGGGTCAGCTCAGCCTGCGCGGCACACGCCACGAACGCTTTGCCCCTGTGGGAAACCTCCACGACAGACATCCCGGACCCTTGCCAATCGGTCAACTCGCTTTGGGCGCGCTGGAGCGCTTCGAGCGGGAGCATGGCGGGACCGGCGGAAAAGTTGTAGACGCGCATGGGCGGAATTGTTCCACGATCCGCGGTGCGCTTGGCCCACTGCCTCGGCGCCGCAGGGTGTCCTCGGTGTTCGAGCTGCCGACGTCTGCGCTGACTTTCCGAGATGGAAAGTGGCGGACTGCTTGACGGTCCGAGGCGAAGCCCCGCTAGCTGCCTTTGTTGCTGAAACGTGTGCAGACGAGCCGAGTTTTCGTATCTCGGGCTGCCGCGTTTCAGCAGGTCAGAGCTACGCTCTTCCCCGCTGACGCGGTCGGACGCCGGTTATTCACCGGCGTCCCAGGACAAAGGCGCGCCAACGGCGTCGTCTACCGTTCGCCAGCGCGCCGAGCTCGCGCGTCCAGGGCCGGGTCGGGGCCGGGTCGGGGCTTCTCCCGACATCCTCGGCCGCTAATCGGCGGCGTTGATCCGGTTCGTGCGGCGGCGCTTGCGCGTGCGGCGTTCGGTCCGGCCGGACGATGCGCCGTCCCGACGCACCGCCAGATCGGTCTCCGCGCGGCGATGGGCCTCGGCCTCGGTTCGGGATCGGCGAGTTCCGCCGCTCGGCGCGTCGCGTCCCGCGTCCGATCGGTTCGCGGTCCCCCGCCTGGCGCTGGTTCCGCGCCCGGCGCCCGACCCGCCGCCGGCGCCCCCGAAGCCGCCCGATTTTCGTGCGGGGCCACCGCGCCCGGAACCCCTGCGCCCATCGCCCTCGCGCCGCCCAGCGCTGCGGCTTCCAGAGCGGTTTCGCCGGCCCGTTTCGCCAAGGTCCTCCAGTTGCTCGGCATCCAGCCCTGCGGCTGTTCGCTTCGAGCGCGGCAGCGACCCGGTCGCTCCGGCGGGAATGGCCAGGTCGGTGTAGAGGTGAGGCGATGTCGAATACGTCTCTACAGGCTCGGGGACTCCGATTTCTAGGATGCGGTCGATCATGCCCCAGCGTGGCACGTCGTCCCAGTCCACGAACGTGACGGCGGTGCCGGTGTTGCCGGCCCGTCCGGTGCGTCCGGTGCGGTGGAGGTAAATCTTTTCGTCCTCGGGGGCCTGGTAGTTGACCACGTGAGTAACGTCATCGACGTCGATGCCGCGAGCGGCGACATCGGTGGCCACAAGTACGTCCACCTTGCCGTTGCGGAAGGCACGCATCGCCTGCTCGCGCGCTCCCTGCCCAAGATCGCCGTGGATTGCGGCGGCCGCGAAACCGCGGGCCGCGAGTTCGTCCGCTACCTTGGCCGCGGTTCGTTTGGTGCGCGCGAACACCATGGTCCGCCCGCGTCCCTCGGCTTGCAACAGCCTGGCCAGGACCTCGATCTTGTCCAGCGCGTGAGCCCTGTAGACGAGCTGTTTGATGTCCTTGACGGTTGCGCCTTGATCGTCCGGGTCTTGTGCGCGGATGTGGGTGGGTTGGCTCATGTAGCGCCTGGCCATCGCGACCACCGCGCCTGGCATCGTGGCCGAGAACAGCATGGTGTGTCGCACAGGCGGGGTCGCCGCGATCAAGGTTTCTACGTCGGGAAGGAACCCGAGGTCCAGCATTTCGTCGGCCTCGTCCAATACCACGGTCGCGGCGTGGGCGAGGGTTAGATGCCGTTGGCGCAGCAGGTCGATCATCCGTCCGGGTGTGCCGACCACCACTTCGGCGCCACGCCCGAGCGCTGCCACCTGCGGTTCGTAGGCGCGGCCCCCGTAAAGCTGCACAATTCGGACGGACCGGCGAGACGCGGCGACACCCAGATCCGTTGCCACTTGCACCGCCAGTTCCCTGGTTGGGACGATGACGGCCGCTTGCGGTGAGCCGGGAGCCTTCAGCAGTTCGAATCCTGGCTCCCCGGGTCCGATGACGTTCTCCAGCAGCGGAATGCCAAACCCGAGGGTCTTGCCGGTGCCCGTCTTGGCCTGTCCGATGATGTCGTGCCGGGCGAGCGCCACCGGCAGAGTGAGAGCTTGAATCGGGAATGGATGGACGATTCCGACATCTTCCAGGGCGGATACGATCCGCGGATCGACATCGAAATCGGCAAAAGTGGGTACCTCTTCGGTGCGCGGCTCGGCCGCGCGTGTTTCGGTCATATGGTGTTTTGGTCCTTATGCGTCGTGGCGCAGGCTCCCCCCCGGCTCAAGTCCGGCGGCTCGTTCACGCCCCATCTTCGGCAGCCGATCGCACAAGGTCACGCGCCCCATCTGGGCGTCTACGGAAATCTCAGGCAACACGACCGGTCAGCCCTGACAAACGCCATGTACTCTACCCGACCGAGCCGCTCAGTCCTAACACCCGACGAGACTCAGCTAAAACGCCCGCCAAGTGGTTGGCGTGCCTCAGATGCGATGTGCCCGCGAAACGCCGGTGGGGGTTGTGCCTGTTCCGGGGGGTGGAGCGGTGGGCTTCGCTG
>JAIRXV010000443.1 GCA_031268115.1 Bifidobacteriaceae bacterium | reverse complement strand
CCAACGCGGCGACCGGCGGTCTCATCTCACCACCTGGGCGTCGGTAATGGTTCGCCGGCCAACCGTCCACTGCGTTTCCCGGTGTCTCATTTCGCCACCTGGGCGTCGGCTTCGGCTATCCGAGCAAAGTCGCGGACACTCAGTCTTTCCGCGCGCAAAGTCGGATCGATACCGGCGGCCTGCGCCAGGGCCTCGGCCCGCGCGGTCCCACCGGCCCAGGCGCCGAGGGCCGAGCGCAGCATCTTGCGGCGCTGCGAAAAAGCCGCGTCGATCACAGCGAAGACAGTCTCGCGCGGCGCAGACGTGACTGGCGGGTCGCGCCGCTCCAACGCCACCAACGCCGAATCCACGCGCGGCACCGGCCAGAACGCCGCCCGCCCCACGCTCCCGGCCCGCCGCGCGCTCGCATACCACGCCAGCTTCGCGGAAGGAACCCCATAGACGCGTCCCCCTGGCGCCGCGACCAGCCGGTCCGCAACCTCGGCTTGCACCAAGACCAGCCCGGCCATCAGGGTCGCGAACACCTCAAGGAAATGCAGGATCACCGGCACCGAGACGTTGTACGGCAAGTTCGCGATCAGCACATCGGGCGGATCGCCTGGCAGTTCGCTCACGTTCAACGCATCCCCGACGATGGCGGTCAGTCCCTTGGACAGGTCCCCCGCCTTCGCGGCGGCAATCGCCGGTAGGACCGCGCCCAAGACGGGATCGACTTCGACGGCCGTTACGCGGTGCCCAGCGTCCAACAAACCCAATGTGAGCGACCCAAACCCGGGCCCAACCTCGACGGCTCGGATCGGCGCACCTGGGTTCCGGGCGTCATCGTCGCCAAGCAACTGCCCAGCCATGCGAACGATCCGCCGGACCGTACCCGGATCCACCATAAAGTTCTGGCCCAGCGATTTGGTCGGCCGAACCCCGTGGCGGGCAGCGAGCAGCCGCACATCGGCGGGGGTGAGCAGCCGGACGTCTCCGGGCGCCGTCCGGCGCAGGGCGGTCAGTACCAGCCCTTCGATTGGAACGCCGACCACGCGCCGCACGGGGTGTCATACCGGCCCTTGATGTAGCCCAGGCCCCACTTGATCTGGGTCTTAGGGTTGGTGCGCCAATCGTCTCCGGCGGAGGCCATCTTGGAACCGGGCAAGGCCTGCGGGATGCCGTAGGCACCCGAATACTTGTTGGCGGCCGTGGTGTTCCAGTGCGATTCGCGGTCCCAGAGGGCCACGAGGCACTTGAACTGATCGTCTTGCGGCACTAGGTCCCGCGCGATCGCCTTGGCGCTACCCGCTGTGACCGCGACCGACACGTTGGGGATCGATGCTTTAGGCGCCACCGCCGGTTTGGGCGGCTCCTTGGTGCCGATCTTCACCACCTCGCTGCGTGGAGTGGTCACCACGACCTCGGTGATGACCTCGCGGTCCACTTCGGTTCCCTCCACCATGGTTGCGGTGTAGGTGACAATCCGTTCGCCGGCGCGGCCCTTGGTCTCCACTTTCTTCTCGCCCTTGAGCAGGGTGGGGTCTTCCTCTTCGATCACGTCGAAGGCGTCCGTGACTATCTCGGTTCCGTCCTGGGCCGTGGATCGAGTGACCGCGACGGTCATACCGTCCGCCGCGGTTTCGGTCAGCGGGACGGACACGACATCGGCCTCACCGACCGCCACTCCCAGTTCGCCCAGTGCCTCGCCAACGGTCGCCGCATCCGTCACCGTGGTCAGCGCCTCGCCGTCCACCTGCGCCACAAACTCTTTGGGTGTGCGGACCTCAACCGGCGCGGAAAGCCGTTCCACCGCCGCCGAACGCGACACGGACAAACTCACGTCTTGCGCTCGCACTCCGACATCGGCCAGGGCATCTTCAACGGTTGCGGCGGTGGTCCAGACCCGCTCGGACCGCCCATCGATCTCCAACTCCAGTTCGCGAGCCGTCCGCACCACCACGTCCCCATCGCGGGGCACCGGCGCGGTGGGCGATGGCACCACCAAGTCCCGTTCGCTCACCTCGATGCCGCGTTCCTTGAGCAGCCCAGAGACCGAAGAGGCAAGGGTGGTCAGCGTGGTCCGTTCCCCGACGAGGACCAGCGTGACGGGTTTGTGCTGGGACGCAATGCCGCCTATGCCGCCCCCCACCATGGCAATCACACCCACCTTGGCAACGCCCCGCCAGCGGCGGGCACGGCGGCGCGCACGCTCCTCGCAGCGCCGTGTACGCAGGGCGCGGCGCGTCAACGCCGGCGCGTCAACGCCCGTCGGTGCGCCAGACGCACCGACGTAGGCCTCGGTCTCAGACACGAATGGAACGCTCCCAATCATGCGAATCGTCGTAGGGGAATCAGACATACGCGTCCAAAGATAACGGATTCGCATCGATTGGGCGAGTCCAAGGTCCCATCCCGGGCTCAGCGCGGTATCGCCCCGCCCACGGCGAGGGACGCCATCGGCGGGTTGGCTCGCCTTCGCCCGAACGGGTAAGGCAGCGAGCCAAGGCAGCAAGAGGCGATCGGTCCGCGGCGTTCACCACGCCCCATACACCCGAGTGGTGGAGGCGTCGATCTGCTGGCAGACGGCCTCAAGCGGAAGGTCCTTGATCACCGCGACCTGCCGAACGGCGTGTGGCAAAAGGTAGGGCGCGTTGGGCCGTCCACGATACGGGTGGGACGTGAGGTACGGCGCGTCAGTCTCGACCAGCAGCAGCTCCATCGGCACGGCCCGCACCGCGTCTCGCAGGGACTCGTTGCCCGCAAACGTGACCGGACCGGCCACCGAGACGAACCAACCGCGACCGGCGGCGAGTTCCGCCATCGTGCGATCCCCAGAGAAACAATGGAAGACGGTCCGGTCCGGGGCGCCATCGCGTTCGAGCAGACGAATCACGTCGGCGTGCGCATCGCGATCGTGAATCTGCATCGCAAGACCCAGTTCCTTAGCGACGGCGATGTGGTCGCGGAAGGCGGCCCGCTGCAGGGCTTGCGCCTCCGGGTCGCGGGTGCGGAAATAGTCGAGCCCCGTCTCACCGATAGCTCTGACGCGCGGGTTAGATCCGGCCATTTGGACGATGGCGGCCAGTCCCGCCTCGTAGGCGCCGCGCGCCGCCAGGCGAGGCGCCTCGTTCGGGTGGATCGCGATGGCTCCCACCACGGCAGGGTTGACGGTGGCCTGGGTGGCCGTCCAGCGGGCAGATTCCAGGTCACAGCCACATTGGACGATCCGGGCGACGCCCACGGCCGCGGCGCGAACGGCCTGGTCATCCAGCGTTAGTTCCGGGCCGGCCTCCCGAGGAGCCTGCCCCGGTTCGATGTGCGTGTGGTTGTCCGCCACGGGGTGCGGCAGGGGATCTGGAGCGGGCGGGTAGGTGCGGTCCCGGGGCTTCTTGGGTGCTCGCTTGGCATCGGTCATGAAAGCGGAGCCTAACGGCGAACCGCTTGGGGGAGTTG
>JAIRXV010000418.1 GCA_031268115.1 Bifidobacteriaceae bacterium | reverse complement strand
GGGGCGGCTTGACGCGCGCCCAGGTTCGCTACCGCGTTGACGCCGGTGTCTGGCGGCGTATGGCCGGGAAGGCCTATGCGGTAGCGGTTGAGCGCCCGTGGCCGCCTTGGGATATGCATGCTATGGCGTTGACCTGGCCGGACGCGACGCTGCACGGCACCAGCGCTTTGCGGTTCTGGGAGCCCCAGGCCCCGCTCCCCGGGAACGAACCAATCCACTGCGCAGTTCCTCATCCGCGTAGGCCCCAGCCCGGCCTCGTTCCCCACGTCACTACGGTGGACGATGGCGCGGCGGTCGTCCGCGAAGGGATACGGATCCAACGTCGTACCGATGCCTTCGTCGCAGCCCTTGCTGCGTTGCCGCCACGGCAGGCCGAATCGCTCTTGGCGTGGATGATCGCGCGACGGAAGGTCACCGTCGAAGAGTTCGAAGCCTCACTTTCTGGGTATCGTCCGCGCAGTGCCTGTCGGCGCCTTGGCGCATACGTTCCCCTTGTGGCATCCAAGGTGGCATCGCGCGCGGAGCTTCTGGCCCGTTCGATTTTGGTCGAACACGGGATTACTGGTTGGCAGTCGAATGTGCTTGTCCGCACAGTGGACGGCGCGGCGAAGTCCGCCGATTTCCTCTTCGCTGCGGCCCGGCTGATTGTCATGATCGACGGCTGGGGCTATCACGGTTCCCGGCAGGCTTTTCAGGTTGATCGGCAGGACCAAAACGGTCTGATCGGCGCTGGTTACACGGTGCTTCGGTTCACACCAGAGGATCTTCAACGCCGCCCGGCCTACGTGGTCGAGTCGGTTTTCCAGGTACTGCGTTGGGCAGGGTCGCCTATGGGCAGTTAGAACTCCTCACCTTGTCGCTTCGGCAAGAACGCCTGGATGATTCCGGTCGGGATGCCTCCGGCGACCAGTCGGAGCCCTCATCTCGCCACTGCGTTGGGGGGTATGGCACTCCCGGGTAGGGTGGGCGCTATGTGTGGAATCGTCGGCTACGTCGGCAACGCGCTCAGCACCAAACCTCTCGATGTGGCCCTTGGGGGTTTGCGCCGGCTGCAATACCGAGGCTACGACTCTGCCGGTATAGCGCTGGTGGGCCCCACCGGCCTCACGGTGGTCAAGCGGGCCGGCAAGATCGACCGCCTTGAGGCCGCGCTTTTCGAAAACCCGGCCCCGCCCGCATATGCCGGACTCGGGCATACGCGCTGGGCCACCCACGGACGCCCAACGGACGCCAACGCCCACCCGCACGTGGGAGGGAAGGGGAGGGTCGCCATCGTCCACAACGGGATCCTGGAGAACCACCTGGTGTTGCGTGAGGAGCTCGCGGCGTCCGGCGTGGCTTTCGGCTCCCAGACCGATACGGAGGTGGCGGCGCATCTGCTGGCCGCCGCCTACGAGGAGACCGGCGATCTCACGGCTGCGATGCTGCGCGTGGTGGCCCGCCTGGAGGGTGCCTTCACGCTGCTGGCGGTGGCCGATGACGCTCCCTCCACCGTGGTCGGCGCCCGCCGGTCTTCGCCCCTGGTGGTGGGTTTGGGTGCGGGCGAGAACTTCCTGGGATCGGACGTGGCGGCCTTCATCGAGCATACGCACGACGCGCTCGAACTGGGCGAGGACCAGGTGGTGACGATAACGCCGGAGACCGTAAGCGTGCTCGGATTCGACGGTCGCCCGGCCATTGCCCGGCCCTTCACCGTCGATTGGGATGCGAATGCGGCCGTCAAGGGCGGGTTCTCGACCTTCATGAACAAGGAGATCCACGACCAACCGGACGCGGTGGCCAAGACGCTGTTAGGCCGGGTAGACGCGGCCGGCCGTCTCCACCTGGACGAACTTCGGATTGACGAGCGGCTGCTGCGACGCGTCGACAAGATCGTCGTAGTGGCATGCGGGACGGCCGCATATGCGGGACTGGTCGCGAAGTATGCGATTGAGCATTGGTGCCGTATACCGGTCGAGGTCGAATTGGCGCATGAGTTCCGCTATCGTGACCCGGTTGTTGGAGAGAAGACCCTTGTGGTTGCCATCACCCAATCCGGGGAGACCATGGACACAATCCAAGCGGTGCGCCACGCCCGCGATCAGGGAGCCAAAGTGGTGGCGGTGGTAAACACCATGGGTTCGACCATTCCCCGCGAATCCGATGCGGCGTTGTACACCCACGCCGGCCCTGAGGTTGCCGTCGCTTCGACCAAAGCGTTCATCGCCCAAATCGCAGCCACTTACCTGCTGGGCCTGTACTTGGCGCAACTTCGAGGCACCCTTTTTGCCGACGAGGTCAGGGCGGTGCTCACTGAATTGAGAGCGATTCCAGCCAAGATCGAGCGAGTTCTGGAATCCGAGGAGCGCATACGCGAGTTGGCAATATCGATGGCAGACGTGGGTTCGATCCTCTATTTGGGTCGGCATGTAGGCTATCCCGTGGCGTTGGAGGGGGCGCTTAAGCTCAAGGAACTGGCCTACATCCACGCCGAGGGCTTTGCCGCAGGTGAACTCAAGCACGGTCCCATTGCGTTGATAGAGCCGGGCCGCGTGGTGTTTGTGGTGGTACCTTCGCCGCGCGGACGCGATCAGTTGCACGCAAAGGTGCTGTCCAATATCGCGGAGATCAAGGCTCGGGGTGCGCGCGCGGTGGTGATAGCGGAGGAAGGGGACGATGACGTAGCTTCCCTGGCCGCCGAAGTCATCTTTGTGCCCCCCACCCCAACACTTCTTGCGCCCCTTGTCGCAGTGGTGCCGTTGCAGATCTTTGCGTGCGAATTGGCCACGGCGAAGGGTCTGGACGTGGACCAGCCCCGGAATCTGGCCAAGTCCGTCACCGTGGAATGAGGCCATCCGGGCTGTTGGCCGGTTGAGCCGTCGGCCGGTTAGGGCTGTTGGCCGCCTGGGGTTGTTGGCCGGTTGGCCCGCCTGCGCGCTGCGACGGCCTGGGCGCCTCCGGCGAGCAGCGAGGCGGGCAGGAAGGCGGCCCACGCCGCCACAAGGCTCCCCGAATAGCGCAGGGCCGCGAAGAACGCCAACAAGGCCACCGAGTTGACCAGGAATCGTTGCGCGAACTCGAACCTGTCCGCTTTCAGCTCCCAGGCCACCAGCACGCCGGAATATGGGAAGGTCACCGCGAATCCGCCGAGGAGCGGGATCGAAAAGACGAACGTGCAAGCCACCGCGCCCACGGCCGCCAGGCGGGCGATCTGGGGGCCTAGACGGAACGGCGTCGGGTCGGCGGGTTGGCGGGGCGTCCGGGTGTGGCCCCGTGCCAACACCCACCAGGCCAGGGCCAACCAGAGGGACGTCACGGCCGCCAGGCTGGGGGCGAACGGCGCCTCGGGCAGCGCCCTCAACGCCGCGGCCACCAGCGCGTAAAGGACGGTGGCGGCCACCACGGTGGGCCTGAGGCGTAGGCGCAGCCGCTCCGTTCCAAAGGCGACCGCGAAGAAGAATGAGACCAACAAGGCCACCCCGAACACTTGGTCGGAGGTGGGCGGGGACTGGGCTGCGAGCGTCGCCATGGTGATGGGGATGGGGAAGGAGTACGCGAAGGCCTTGACGCGCGCGGACGGCAATAGCCCGATCACCCACACGGTGAGGGCTATGGCGCAGGCCGTGCCGACGGCCAGAGGCCAGGTCACTTAGCGCGCGTGGCGATGGCGGAGATGGCGCGCACAACGCCGAAGTAAAGATCCCCGGTCAGTCCGTCCACGGTGGGTTTGACCACGCGGTCCACGCCGTCGCAGGCTCCGGCGTCCGCCAGCGCGGTCAGGGCCTCCCGGTGCCATTCCTCCTCCAGCCACGGCTCCAACCCGGGGGTCCCCAGCGAGTGGAGGGCGCCCACAAGCGCGTGGGCGCCCCAATTGGAGGTGCCGCCCACTATCAGGTTGTCGGTGGAGACCACGCACCTGATGTCCGCGCCGTGCTTGACCACGCGCTCTATCACTTCGGTGGGCATGGCGCCCATCCCGATCTCGTTGCCGCCGTCCCCGACGCCGATCGACTGGGCGCTTGTCTTGGACGCCAGCCGCTGCATCGGGAGCGTCCACCCGGATATGTCCGTGCCCCGCATGTCCCGGATCACGCCGTCTCGGCCGGGTCCGGCCCGTTCTATGAAGACCAGGTGGGTGATCTGGTGCTCCGCCATCCATGCCTCGGCGTCTTCCAACCAGTCCTCGAATCCATCCGCAGGCGCCACCAGCAATCGTCCCTCGGCTCCGCCTATGGGCAAGGCGGCCGTCAGGACGGGGGCGCAGAACTCGTCGGTGGCCAGCCAGGCTTCGCCTCCCATGGCCCTGACGGCGGCGAAGAGCTCCAACGCGCCCAGCGGCCCATCCGTCTCCGGGGCGGGCACGGCCGCTCCCTTGATGAAGAACCCGGTCACGATCAGGACCGAGAGGCGGGGCCCCACCTCCGCCAGCGCCCCGGCCGCGCGCGCCAGCTGCCCGGCGGCATGAACCCCCATGACCGCGCTGCCGCGGCCGACCTCGGTGTATGCGGCGGCCTCAAGAGGCGAGACCAGCGGCACTAAGGGATCCATGGGACCACCTCCACGATCAGAACAGGTGATGTTCCAGACTATCCGGTCAAGTACCCTGGTGGGATGATCGAGCCGGCCGCGCCTTGTGAGCCGACGGCCGTCTTCGAGTGTCTGGAGCCCGCCTTGGAGGACGGGGAGATCTCCCTGCGATACGCCGCCCGGGCGGCCGACGGTTCCACGCACCGGTTTCGCGAGAGGGTCCGGTTCCCCTTCGCCCTGGCCTCCGTGGACCCGGAGATCTCGCGGCCGGTTCTGCGATTGCTGTCCCTGGCCGCCTCGCTCAGCTATTTCAAGGCGTTCGCCCCGGCCGAGCTTGTCGTGCCCGGCGGCCTGACCGCCGGCGAGCGCCGGTTCTCCGAGGCGCTGATCCGCCAGGGGCTCGGCGAGTTCGCCTACACCAACAACCTGCCCGAGGTCCTCCAGACCCCGATCAGCGCCCCCGAGCTGCCGGTCGCGGCGGCCTCCGCTGTGCCCGATGACGTGGCACCCGGCCCCGAGCGCCTACTGGTGGCCGTCGGTGGCGGCAAGGACTCAGCGGTGTCGATCGAGGTGGCCAAGGCCGCCGGATTCGACACCGCGCTGTTCGCCGCGAACGGCTACAAGCCGATCCTGGACACGGCATCGGTGGCGCGCCTGCCGCTGTTCGTGGCTGAGCGCGAACTGGACAAGAGCCTGCTGGCGCTGAACGCCGCCGGGGCGCCCAACGGGCACGTCCCCGTGACGGCGGTGAACTCGCTGCTGACGGTCCTGGCCGCGCTGGCGTTGGACCGCGACACGGTGGTGTTCAGCAACGAGGCCAGCGCGTCCAGCGGCAACACGACGCGCTGGGGCGAACAGATCAACCACCAATGGTCCAAGAGCTTCGAGTTCGAGCGGCTCCTGCGCGACACGTTGCCGGCGGGCGCGCCCCGGTACGTCTCCTTGCTCCGCCCGCTGACGGAGTTGCGCATCTCCCGGCGGTTCGCCCGTCTGCCCGAATACCACGGGGTGTTCGTCAGCTGCAATCGGGCTTTCAAGCTGGACGCCGCCCGACGCGGCGCCTGGTGCGCGGACTGCCCCAAGTGCCGGTTCGTGTTCCTCAGCTTGGCGCCGTTCATGAGCCGGGAGGCGCTGTTGGAGATCTTCACCGGCCGGGACATGTTGGCGGATCGGGCGCAACTGGACGGCTTTCTGGATCTGCTCGGGGCGGGGGGGCGTCTCAAGCCGTTCGAGTGCGTCGGCGAGGCCGTCGAATGCCGGGTCGCCTTGGACCTGTTGCGCGAACACCCCGATTGGAGGGACCACCCGTTCCTGGCCGATCCGGCGGTAGAACCCATCCGATCCGCTCCTTATGAGCGTGAGGCGGTGT
>JAIRXV010000384.1 GCA_031268115.1 Bifidobacteriaceae bacterium | reverse complement strand
GCTCCGGCTATGTGACTGGCTCGGTCTTTTCCGACATCGAACCCAACGTCCTGTACGCGTTGACGGATATTGGGGGCGCCTACCGCTACGACTTCGCGAACGATTACTGGATCGGTTTGAATGACGATGCCACCGATGCCGGCGGTGTTATCCCTGAAGGCGATGCGCGCGGGCCCGGGCGTTCAACCACGTTCGTGACTTCCATCGTGCCCGATCCCGTCAAGAAGGGTCGGGTCTACATGACCGCCGGCCAAAGCAACGCCAACAACGTGCTGCGCTCGGACGACTACGGCGCCCACTGGACCAAGTACATGATCACCGGCATGAGCATGAACGGCAACGACGGAAGCAACCGCTCATCCGGTCCGCGTTTGGCGATTGATCCGAACAACAACTCGGTCCTCTACTACGCGGCCCGCGCCACGGGCCTGTGGAAGTCAACGGATTACGGGGCCACTTGGGCCCGCGTGGCGACAACGGCCGCTGGCCCGGTGGGCTACGACCCCACCTATGTCACGATCGATCCGAATAGCCCAGTGGACCCGATCACACGTGAGTCATTGCACGTGGTGGTCGCCACCACGGGCGTAACCGGCGCCGCTTGGACTGGTACCGCCCCGGAACGCCATCGTGAGTTTGCGTCCCTCTGGGAAACTAACTCCGGTGTGGATACCTCCACGGTGTGGACGGAAGTCCCCGGCCAACCCGCCCCAGGCACCCGCGATTACGCTGGGTTTGTTTCTCTTCACTCCGACTGGGACCAGGATGGCAACCTTGTAGTTGCCTACGCCGAATTCGGCACCGGCGTCAATTCCTATAACCTAGAAGCCCCCACCGACCACGCCCAATATGTACGCGGCGGCGTCACCGCAACGGTGTCGGTTGGCTCGAACTCGAATTTCGCGCACGATGGCCGGGTCTATCGTTTCGATTTCGGCACCGCAGCTGAGGTGGATCCGGACTTCGCAAACGACATCACCCCTCCCAACGTGTATACCCGCGAGTACCCGCCGCTGGCGGAGTTGCAGCAGGACTATCCAGGTCAGAAGCTTCAGCGCGGGGGCTTCGGTGGGATTTCCGTATCCCAACAGCCCGAATACAAGGGTGTCATCGTCGCTTCCACGTTCCACCGCCACGACCGCATGGCCGAAGAGGTTGTCCAGTATTCTCCGGATAACGGCGCGACCTGGCGCGTGGTTCACTCCGAAGTGGCCGGCCAGAAGGATTTCCGCGGCTACGGTTACATCGATAAGGACAACGGTTGGGGCGCAGCCGTCCACTGGGCGTTCGATCTGCAGATGGACCCCTTCAACACCAATTCGGCACTGTTCACCACCGGTGCCGGGTTCTGGTGGGCCAGGGACTTGACCAAGGCCCAGGAGCCGGTGACAGGCACCAACCAGCCCACATGGGGCTTCTGGGACGACGGCCTGGAAGAGACAGTCATGTGGAACTTGTACTCGCCGTCCCAAACCAAGGATTACCTGTACGCGACCTACGCCGACTGGGGTTCGATGTCTTGGGCCAAGGACTACTCGATCTCCCCCGACAACTCGTTGGTCAACCGCGAATCGATCGCGGCCCGGCAAATGTACGACGATCCGCCTTTCGACGCTAACGGCGATCCCACCTACCGGCCCGACCTGGTTCCAAGCGCATCGGATCCAACTCAGGCCTTCGACGTGGCCGGCGTTCGGGTAGACCCCGATCCCGCCACGGCGGGTCTCGGCACCGGTTGGTACCTGAAATACAAGACAGCCGATCAGCCATACCTCGAACGGTGGATGAACACCCAAAACATGGACTACGCGGGCCTCAACCAAAACGTGTTCGTGTTCACCCCATCGGGCAACTACCAAAACACCAACTGCTCGGCGGGAGCCATCTCCTTCGACGAAGGCAAGAGCGCCACGCCGCTCGCCATTCCCGCTGGATACACGGGTGGGGGCGGCAACGTAACATGCGCCAACGGCAACGCCGGCTGGATCTCGGTCAACGCCGACGCCTCGCGCGTGCTTTGGACCGTTGGCGGCCAAGGAGCGGCCAACGCCTATTGGGCTGACATCTCGGCAGGGCCGGATGCCGCAGTAGTTGGATCGCATCAGGGCCGCACTATTGCGGAATCTGAGGTCCGGCGCATCGAACGCCGTAACCCGGATGGTACGCCGGATTACGGCGACCGCACGGGCTGGACCAAGATCAACTTCTTCAATGCCGACGCCTCAGCCGTCACGTCGGGCAACTTCAAGATCCTCTCGGACAAGGTCGACCCGAACGTCATGTATGCGTTCCAGGCAAACAACGCCAGCCCCCTGTTCGTATCGACGGATCGCGGCGAAAACTTCGTTCGCGTCCCGCTGACAGGTGCTGCCGTCCCATCGGTCAACTGGGCCACCAGTGGGCACTCCCAGGGCGGCAACAAGATTCAGATCGATCCGTTCCATACCCAAAGCATCTATTTGGCGCCACACCAAGCGGCGGCCGGTTTGATCAAGCTGGCCTTCAATGGCACGGACTGGATTTCCACCAAGCTCGCAGATGGCGATTTCCAGCAGGTTGGGATCGGCATCGGCGTTGGCACCAACACCATTCCGGCGCTCTACGCGGCGGGGCTAATCGCGGACAACACGCCTTGGTCGGCGGCACCCGCCCATTACGGCGTGTATCGCTCACTCGATGGCGGTGCGACGTGGAAACGCATCAACGACGACGCCCACCAGTACGGCGACCTTCGGGCCATCTCCGGCGACAGCCGGGTCTTCGGGCGGGTTTACCTCGGCACCGGAACCCGCGGCACCCGCGTGGCGGATATCAGTTGGGCCGTCAACGAAGGCACGGCGGACGCCGGGAACCAGGTCAAAGTGGTCCCAACGTCATCCACCGTGCGGGCCGGAGCGCCGGTTGACTTCGCGGCCACTTTGTACGGTCCATTTGGCGACGAGATCGGCGATGTCACCGCCGATGTCCAGTTCACGGCCGCTATTAAGGGAGTCGAAATCGGAAACAGCGCCGAGTTCACGCCGTTGGCGTCCTACACGTATCAGGTGACGGCCTCATACACGTGGACTGACGCGACAGGCACCCACACGGCCTCCTCCGCACCGGTCGATATCGAAGTGGTCAACGTCGATGGACTCGTTCCGGTAGTGGGCGGAACCGCCGGGTTGGGCGCCACTCTGTCCGCCACAGTGCCGGCCGGTTGGGCCCCGAGCTTTACGTGGTTCCGCAACGGCCAGGCCACTGGCGTGACCGGTGCTTCCTACGCCGTTGGTGCCGCCGATGTCGGTGCGGCCATCACGGTTCAGGCCAGCCAAACCAAGGGTTCGGTGAACGTTGTCAAGGTCTCTGCCCCCGTGGTCATCCCGCGTGTCGCTGGAACAGCCAGCGCTGCCGTGGTCTCCGCGAGCCGGCTGCCCACTGAGACGACAGCCTTGACCGTGAACGTCACGGCGAGTGCCGGCATCGTCCCCACGGGCCAAATCCAGGTGATTCTGCCATCCGGTCAGCTTCTCGCTGCCACGCTGAGCGGCGGTTCGGCCAGCGTGATCTTGCCGACGATGCCGGTCGGGGACTACACGCTCCCCGTCGCCTACCTTGGCGACAGCCGAGTGGCTCCCGCGTCATCCCAGGTCGTTGCCAACGTTGTTGCCCCGTTGGTGGACCCGTTCGGGGAAAATGTCACAGGAGCGAAGACCGCGCCGACGGTGACCGCGACTCTCCCAACGGCCGTAGTGACTGCCACCACGGCCGCGGCGATCCCGATCACGGTTACCGGCCCGCAAGGCGTTGTCCCGACCGGTGCGGTCCACATCGCCCTGTCCAACGGCCAGACCATCGTCGCCGCGCTGGCGGGCGGCAAAGCAACAGTTAGCCTGCCCCCGCTCCCAGTTGGCACCTACAAGCTCACTGCCGTCTACCATGGCGACGAGAAGGTCGCGGCCGCGACATTCGATATCGGCACCCTCAAGGTTGTCAAGGCGACCCCGAAGGTGACTGCGAAACTGGTCAAGAAGACCGTCAACGCCGGTGCGGTAGCCAAGCTCAAGGTCACAGTCAAGGCCACAGGCACCACCCCGACTGGCACTGTTCGGGTGACAGTTGGCAACAAGGTGGTCAAGAAGACTTTGACTGCTTCCAACAAGGGCGTTGTCACCGTCAACCTGCCCAAGCAAACGGCCGGTAAGTACAAGATCAAGGTGAAGTTCACGGGTAACGACATCGTGGCCAACACCAAGACAAAGTCACTCGCTACCCTCACTGTCAAGTAGCGAGTTACCCCAAGGGACGATGACGGACCTACCCGAAGGTCCGTCATCGTCCCTTGGCACGTCTGGCGGGTAACGCCCACGCCCAGAATCGAACACCTATGGGTTCACGCCCAGACTCGGGCAACGCCATTGAGCGCGGCCCCGACAAATACGACCGCCGCACGGCAGGAGCGCTATGGCCTTACGCCGATTCACGCACAATCAACCTTGGGGCTATAAGCTCGGGGGCCGGATCGGCGGGCTCGCCAGCGAGCTGAGCCAGAAGGAGCGCGGCGGCCCGGTGAGCCATCTCAACGGCCGGATTAGTCACCGTTGTCAGCTGCGGTACCGTCGACAGGGCCACGCCGGAATCGTCGAATCCGACCACAGCGACATCGCCCGGGACGTGTTTGCCTCCTTCGCCCAGCACCCGGATCGCACCCGCGGCAAGCTGGTCCGACTGGGCGAAAATACCGTCCACCGCGGGATCGAGATCGAAAGCCCGAATGGTGGACTGAACTCCCACATCCATAGTGAACGACCCGTGAGTCAACGGTCCCGGTTCAAGACCGGCCTCCCGTAAAGCCTGCCGCCAACCCGCGCAACGGTCGGCTACCACGCGCATGTCGTCCGGTCCAGCAATGCAAGCGATATGACGCCGGCCCAAGGCGATCAAACGCCGAGTGGCAAGGTAACCGCCGCGGGTGTTGTCTACATCGACCCAGGGCAGCGATTCGCCCTGGGTGCGCCACGGTCGGCCGATCAGCACGGCCGGCACCTCGCCCGCGAGCAATGTCTCTTCGATCTGATCGCCACGGTGATGTGACACGACGATGGCGCCATCCACGTGACCGCGGTGCAAGAACTCCAAGGCCTTTTCGTCAGGTCCGCCCGGACGGGCCATGAGCAGCAGCAAAGAATACCGAGACTCAGCCAGCGCCGTCGATACACCCTGAATGGTGGCGGCGATAAAAGGATCCGCGAAAAGCAGCGAATTGGGCTCGGGCATGACCAACGTGATTGCATCGGTCCGACGGCTGGCCAGCGTCTGGGCTGCCCGGTTAGGTATGAAGGCGAGCTGACGCACGGCCCGGTCGACGGCCTCGCCCGCCCGCTGAGAAACCGGACCCGATCCGTTGATTGCCCGGGACGCAGTGGCGCGGGACACACCTGCGGCCCGGGCAACCTCGTCTAGTGTGGGCCGCACCGAAGTCGATAGGTCACTGGCCACGATGCTCCCCATGGGCCGCAATGAGATCGCGATACCAACGGGCCGAGTCTTTCCAAACCCGTTCCTGAGTCGCATAATCGACGTATATGAGACCAAACCGTTTGGCGTAGCCGTACGCCCACTCGAAATTGTCCATCGCGGACCAGACGAAGTAGGCGGTGACCGGAACTCCAGCTTCAATGGCGGCCCCAACCGCCCCAATGTGCCGATCCAGGTAGTCGATGCGGCGCGGATCGCTAACCCCTGAAGGGCCTACCTCGTCTTCGAAGGCCGCCCCATTCTCTGTAACCATCAACTCTAGGTCGGGGAAGCGCCGATGCAAGTCGGTCAGCAGGGTGGTCAACGCCTCCGGTTCGATGTTCCAGCCCATCGCCGTTAGGGGCCCAGTGGGCGGCAGGAATTCCACCGAGCCGGCACCGACCCACGGCGAATAGCCAGTGGACCCGTGCCCTCCAGATCCCGTGGCTACTTGTCCTTTGGGTAGGCGGCGCACAGTGGACGTCGAATAGTAGTTCACCCCGAGAGCCTCAATCGGCTGTTGCGCGTCTATCAAATCGCCCGGGCGCACAAACGCCCAGTCGCTGATGGCCGCCGTATCGGACAAGAGATCCTCCGGATAGGAGCCCTCTAACATCGGGCCGATGAATATCTCGTTGCCCACTGCGTCGATCTGCCGCTTCGCGTCCAGGTCCGCCTCGCTGGAAGATGCCGCACGGATCGCATGCACGTTCAGCGTCACCGACACGCGAGCTCTCTCATCCAAGACGGACCGGACGGCCTGCGCCCCCAAGCCGTGCGCAAAGTTAAGGTGATGGGCCGCGGCCAAGGCGGCAGCGTCATCGTGCAGGCCAGGGGCGTGAATTCCCGAAGCGTACGAAAGGAAGGAAGAACACCAAGGCTCGTTCAAAGTGGTCCACGTATGCACCCTGTCGCCCAAAGCAGCCGCAACGATCTCCGCATAGTCGCCAAACCGCAGGGCCGTCTCACGCGATGTCCAGCCGCCCACATCCTGCAATGCTTGCGGCAAGTCCCAGTGATAAAGGGTCAGAACCGGCGCAATCCCAGCCGCCAACAGGTTGTCCACCAGACGCGAGTAGAAGTCCAAACCCTTCGCGTTAGGCTGGCCCGCGCCCGTCGGCTGAATCCGCGGCCACGCCACAGAGAACCGGTAGGCCCCGAGCCCCATCTCACCGAACAGCGCCACGTCCTGGGCGCTGCGGTGATAGTGATCGCACGCCACGTCGCCAGTGTCCCCGCCTGCCACGTTCCCCGGTTCGTGGGAAAAGGTGTCCCAAATGGACAGGCCGCGGCCGTCATCGCGCCAAGCACCCTCAATCTGGTAGGAAGCGGTGGCCGCGCCCCACGTGAAGGCGGGCGGAAAGCCAGCGGGCAGAGGTGGCGCCATGGATCCTCGATTCGTTGCCAGGAGGGTGCGGCCCAGCGTTAGGCCATGGATAAGCCTAGTGCTCGCGCCGGCCTCACCCCATCCCAGGCGACCGAAATCGGGGCCTTATCTGCGTGGAAGACCCGTGAAGACTGAGTGGGGACCAGATCGGGCGGACCTTCGGGCAACACCAGCGGGCAGGGCCGGCGCGCGCACCGCCGCCGCGAGGCCGCGCACGCAGGCAAATCCGCCACCCGAGAATCAAGCGCCAGGGCGTCATCCGTGCCAATGCGGGCCCGGAACGCGACCACGCAGGCAAATCCGCCACCCGAGGATCAAGCGCTCGGGTGACCCTTGCGCAGGTCTCGGGCCACAGCGGCAGCG
>JAIRXV010000358.1 GCA_031268115.1 Bifidobacteriaceae bacterium | reverse complement strand
CAAGGTGGGCAAGAAGCTCGGACTGGAGTGCCCGCTGAGTGCCTCGGTGCTGCGCATCGAAGACATTGTCGCCACCGTCAAGTACCTTGCCGCGCTCCACGCCGACAACTCCGAGGTGGTGGCGGGCAACGCCGGCGTACGGGTCGAGACGGACGACATCGACCACTTCGGCAACCGGCGCATCCGCGCGGTGGGGGAACTGATCCAAAACCAGGTCCGCACGGGTCTATCCCGCATGGAGCGGGTGGTCCGCGAACGCATGACCACCCAAGACGTCGAGGCGATCACTCCCCAGACGCTGATCAACATCCGCCCGGTGGTCGCCTCCATCAAGGAGTTTTTCGGCACCTCGCAGCTGAGTCAGTTCATGGACCAGAACAACCCGCTGGCCGGCTTGACGCACAAGCGCCGCCTGTCGGCGCTCGGCCCCGGTGGCCTGTCCCGCGACCGCGCGGGTATGGAGGTTCGCGATGTCCACCCGTCCCACTATGGGCGCATGTGCCCCATCGAGACGCCTGAAGGTCCCAACATCGGCTTGATCGGTTCGCTCGCCACATATGGGCGCATCAACCCATTCGGCTTCATTGAGACCCCGTATCGCCGCGTCGAGAACGGTGTGGTCAGCGACGATGTTCACTACCTCACCGCCGATGACGAGGATCGCCACATCATCGCCCAAGCCAACGCGCCCCTCACCGAGGACGGCCACTTCGCTGAGGACCACGTGTTGGCCCGCACCCGCGGCGGCGAGGTCGAGTTCATCCGGGCGGACGAAATCTCCTACATGGACGTCTCACCGCGCCAGATGGTCTCGGTCGCCACCGCGATGATCCCGTTCCTAGAGCACGACGACGCCAACCGGGCCCTCATGGGCGCCAACATGCAGCGCCAGGCCGTGCCGTTGGTCCGCTCCGAGACTCCGCTGGTGGGTACGGGAATGGAGTTGCGGGCCGCGGTCGACGCGGGGGATGTCATCGTCGCGGAGAAGGACGGGGTGGTTACGGAGGTCTCGGCGGACGCCATCGTTGTCGCGAACGATGACGGCACCACCCGCGTCTACCGTGTCGCCAAATTCCAGCGTTCCAACCAGGGCACCAGCTACAACCAGCGGGTGGTAGTGGATGAAGGCGAGCGGGCCGTGGCTGGGATGGTTCTGGCCGATGGCGCCGCGACCGATGCCGGTGAACTCGCCTTGGGGCGAAACCTCCTTGTGGCATTCATGAGCTGGGAGGGCCACAACTACGAGGACGCCATCATCCTGTCTCAGCGTCTGGTCCAGGACGACGTTCTTTCTTCGATCCATATCGAAGAACACGAGATCGATGCCCGCGACACCAAGCTCGGCCCCGAAGAGATCACCCGCGATATCCCCAACGTGTCCGATGAGGTGTTGGCGGACCTCGACGAACGCGGAATCATCCGGATCGGCGCGGAAGTCGGAGCTGGGGATGTGCTCGTCGGCAAGGTCACGCCGAAAGGTGAGACTGAGCTGACACCCGAGGAGCGTCTGCTACGGGCGATCTTCGGGGAAAAAGCCCGCGAGGTTCGCGATACGTCCCTGAAGGTGCCGCACGGCGAGTCTGGGACCGTCATCGGCGTCCGCGAGTTCAACCGTGAGGACGGCGACGAACTACCGCCCGGTGTCAACCAGGTGGTCCGGGTGTATATCGCCCAACGGCGCAAGATCACCGACGGCGACAAGCTCGCTGGGCGCCACGGCAACAAGGGCGTCATCTCAAAGATCCTCCCGGTGGAAGACATGCCGTTCATGGAGGATGGAACCCCCGTGGACGTGATCCTCAACCCGCTGGGTGTGCCCGGCCGCATGAATGTGGGCCAGGTGCTGGAACTGCACCTTGGGTGGATCGCCCAACAAGGCTGGAAGGTGGACGATGCCACAGTCGAATGGGCCAAGGCTCTGTCAGCCGAGTGTTTGGAGGCAAAGCCGAGGACAACGGTGGCAACACCGGTGTTCGATGGGGTCAAAGAGACCGAGCTGATTGGACTGCTCGGATCGACCACGCCAAACCGGGACGGCAACCGCTTAGTGAACCAGAACGGTAAGACGAGGCTGTTCGATGGCCGCTCCGGCGATCCGTTCCCGGAGCCCGTGGCCGTGGGCTACATGTACATCTTGAAACTTCACCACCTGGTGGACGACAAAATCCATGCCCGATCCACCGGCCCGTATTCGATGATCACCCAGCAGCCGTTGGGCGGCAAAGCGCAGTTCGGCGGGCAGCGGTTTGGCGAGATGGAAGTGTGGGCCTTGGAGGCCTATGGCGCCTCCTACGCGCTCCAAGAACTGTTGACCATCAAGTCCGATGACGTTGTGGGTCGCGTCAAGGTCTACGAAGCCATCGTCAAGGGCGAGAACATCCCCGAGCCAGGCATCCCTGAGTCCTTCAAGGTGCTCATCAAGGAGATGCAATCGTTGTGTCTGAACGTTGAGGTGCTGTCCACGGATGGCTCCCCGATTGAGATGCGCGACACGGACGATGAGGTGTACAGGGCGGCCGAAGAACTCGGCATCGACCTGGCCCGCCGCCCCGACGCCTCAAGCGTCGATGAGATCTGATCCCCGTTCTACTTTTGCGGTTCACCGCCAGTTGTGAGGAGCAACCACCTTGCTTGATGTCAACTTCTTCGATGGTCTGAAGATCGGGCTGGCCACCGCCGAGGAGATCCGCCAGTGGTCCCACGGGGAGGTCAAGAAACCCGAGACCATCAACTACCGCACCCTCAAACCAGAGAAGGACGGGCTGTTCTGCGAGAAGATCTTCGGCCCTACGAGGGACTGGGAGTGCTACTGCGGTAAGTACAAGCGCGTGCGCTTCAAGGGGATCATCTGCGAGCGCTGCGGCGTTGAAGTGACCCGATCGGCGGTGCGCCGCGAGCGCATGGGCCACATCGAGTTGGCCGCCCCCGTCACGCACATCTGGTATTTCAAGGGCGTTCCATCGCGCCTGGGCTACCTGCTGGACCTGGCCCCCAAGGACCTGGAGAAGGTCATCTACTTCGCGGCCTACATGATCACGGACGTGGATGAGGAGGGCCGGACGGAGGATTTGCCTTCGCTTCAAGCCCAAGTGGACGTGGAGCGCGGCGAGATCGAGGCGAAAAAGAACGCCGACATCGAGGCCCGCGCCCAACGTCTCGAAAACGATATGGCGACCCTTGAGGCCCAGGGTGCGAAGGCGGACGCCAGGCGCAAGGTCCGCGACTCGGCCGAGCGGGAGATGAGCCAGATCCGCAAACGGGCGGACGCCCAACTCGAACGCCTCGATGCCGTGTGGGAACGGTTCAAGACCCTGAAGGTGGCCGATCTAGAGGGCGATGAATCGCTGTACCGCGAGCTGTTCGACCGTTTCGGCAACTATTTCAAGGGCTCCATGGGGGCCGCGGCCATCCAACGCCGGTTGGAGACTTTCGATTTGGAGGGCGAAGCCGAAACGCTGCGCGAGATCATCCGCACCGGCAAGGGCCAACGCAAGACCCGCGCCCTCAAGCGGTTGAAGGTTGTCAACGCCTTCCTCACCACCAACAACTCCCCGCAGGGCATGGTGTTGGACTGCATCCCGGTGATCCCGCCAGACCTCAGGCCGATGGTCCAGCTCGACGGCGGCCGATTCGCCACCTCGGACCTAAACGACCTTTACCGCCGCGTGATCAACCGGAACAACCGCCTGAAGAGGCTCCTGGACCTAGGCGCCCCCGAGATCATCGTCAACAACGAGAAGCGGATGCTCCAAGAGGCCGTGGATTCGCTGTTCGATAATGGGCGGCGCGGGCGGCCCGTCACCGGCCCAGGCAACCGGCCGCTGAAGTCCATCTCGGACATGCTCAAGGGCAAGCAGGGCCGTTTCCGTCAAAACCTCCTAGGCAAGCGGGTGGACTATTCGGGACGCTCCGTCATCGTCGTTGGGCCGCAGCTGAAGCTCCACCAATGCGGCCTGCCGAAGGCGATGGCGTTGGAACTGTTCAAACCGTTCGTTATGAAACGGCTCGTGGACCTCAATCACGCCCAGAACATCAAATCCGCCAAGCGGATGGTGGAACGCCAACGGCCCGAGGTTTGGGACGTTCTCGAAGAAGTCATCACCGAACACCCGGTGCTGCTCAACCGCGCCCCCACGCTGCACCGCCTCGGCATTCAGGCGTTCGAGCCGCAGTTGGTTGAGGGCAAGGCGATCCAATTGCACCCGCTGGTGTGCGGCGCGTTCAACGCGGACTTCGACGGCGACCAAATGGCCGTTCACCTCCCCCTGTCCGCTGAGGCCCAGGCAGAGGCCCGCATCCTCATGCTGTCCTCCAACAACATCCTCAAACCGTCCGATGGCCGCCCCGTCACCCTGCCCACCCAGGACATGGTGATCGGGTTGAATCACCTCACCACGGACCGTCCCGAAGAAGCCGGGACAGGACGCATCTTCTCCTCCGTGGCGGAAGCCATCATGGCGTACGATGCCGGCGATCTGGATTTGGGTGCGCCCGTCACCATCCAGATGGTCGACCTTATCCTTCCGGTGGGTTTCGTGGCCCCCGAAGGCTGGGAACCCGGTCTTCCAGTGCGTTTGGAGACAACGCTGGGGCGGGCCCTCTTCAACGAGGCGCTGCCCTCCGACTACCCCTATGTGAACGAGGTGGTAGACAAGAAACGACTGTCCTCCATCGTCAACGATCTGGCGGAGAAATACCCGAAGGTCGAGGTAGCGGCCTCGCTCGATGCGTTGAAGGACGCCGGTTTCCACTGGGCCACCCGCTCCGGGGTGACCATCTCGATCTCAGACGTGGTGACGCCAGCGGACAAACCGAAGATCCTCGAATCATACGAGGCGAAAGCCGGCAAGGTTCAGGATCAGTTCGATCGCGGTCTGATCACCGACGATGAACGCCGCCAGGAACTCATCGAGATCTGGACGCGGGCCACGGACGACGTCGATAAGGCGATGCGCGAGAACTTCCCCGAGCGCAACACCGTGTTCCGCATGGTGGGTTCCGGGGCGCGCGGCAACTGGATGCAGGTCCGCCAGATCGCCGGTATGCGCGGACTGGTGGCAGACCCGAAGGGCGAAATCATCCCGCGGCCCATCAAATCCAACTACCGCGAGGGCCTCTCCGTGGTCGAGTACTTCATCGCCACGCACGGCGCCCGCAAAGGCCTGGCCGATACGGCACTGCGCACGGCCGATTCGGGGTACCTCACGCGACGTTTGGTGGATGTGTCCCAGGACGTCATCGTCCGCGAAGCCGATTGCGGCACCGAACGCGGCCTACGTCTGCCGATTGCCGAGGAGCAGCCCGACGGCACCCTGGGGCGCCACCCCAAGGTGGAGACCTCGGTGTTTGCCCGGACCATTGCCCGCGATGTCGAGGACGCCGAAGGCACGGTGCTGGCCGAGGCCGGGATCGATGCGGGTGACGTGCTGATCGATGGTCTGATCGCTGCCGGTGTCGTTGAGATCGTGGTGCGTTCCGTGCTGACCTGCGAATCGCGGGTGGGCACGTGCGCCATGTGCTACGGGCGGTCGCTCGCGACCGGGAAACTGGTGGACATCGGGGAAGCGGTCGGGATCATCGCGGCCCAGTCCATCGGTGAGCCCGGCACCCAGTTGACTATGCGCACGTTCCACACGGGTGGCGTGGCCTCCGCGGAGGACATCACCCAGGGTCTGCCGCGTGTCCAAGAACTGTTCGAGGCGCGCACACCCAAAGGTGAGGCGCCCATCGCGGAAGCAACCGGGCGAGTCACCATCGATGAGGCGGACCGTTCGCGTCGCATCGTCATCGTCCCGGACGATGGCGCAGAGGAGTTGAGCTACCCACTCACCAAACGTCAGCGCCTGATAGTGGCCGATGGCGATCACGTCGAGGTGGGTGCGAAGCTCACCGTCGGGGCCGTCGATCCAAAGAAGGTGCTGCGTATTCTGGGTCCGAGGGCCGCGCAAAAGCACCTGGTGGACGAGGTGCAGCTGGTGTACCGATCACAAGGCGTGGACATCCACGACAAGCACATCGAGGTGATTGTGCGCCAAATGCTCCGGCGCGTGACCGTCTTGGATTCAGGCGATTCGAACCTGCTGCCTGGGGAGTTGACGGCGCGGGAGCGGTTCGAGGATGAGTCGCGACGTGTGGTGGCCGAGGGCGGGCAGCCCGCTACGGGTCGGCCCGAACTGATGGGTATCACCAAGGCCTCGCTGGCCACCGATTCGTGGCTGTCCGCGGCATCGTTCCAAGAGACCACACGGGTGCTGACCGAGGCGGCCATGTCCGGCCGGTCCGATCCGCTGCTGGGCCTGAAGGAGAACGTCATCATCGGCAAACTGATCCCGGCCGGAACAGGTTTGCCCCGGTACAGGAACGTTGCCGTGGAGCCGACCGAGGAGGCCAAGGCGGAACTGTACCCGGCCTTCGGCTACGAAGAGGTCGAGTTCGGTCCGATGGGCACGATTCCAGGCGATTCGCTGATCCTGGACGACTTCGGCTTCGACGATTTCCGGTGACCTCCCCCGCGGAAGCGCGGGGGAGTCGTGACCGAATTGTGATCGTGCGCTTTGACGGTGCTGGGCGCCCGGCGATATGCTGATCCACTGTGCGCCTGGCGGGCAGCCAGGCGTGCTGTCTTGTGTGGCTTGACACCAGGCGCGCGTATGGCCCTTACGATCATTCCCCCGCAAGGAGGAGCGGTCCACGCGCCGGTTGCACGCGCGACCCAATATCGAGTGAGTAAGAGAGATGGAGATGTAGTGCCCACGATCCAGCAGTTGGTCCGCAAGGGGCGGTCCGCGAAGGCCGGGAAGACCAAGACTCCGGCGCTCAAGGGCAGCCCGCAGCGCCGAGGCGTATGCACGCGCGTGTATACGACCACCCCCAAGAAGCCCAACTCGGCTCTGCGTAAGGTCGCCCGCGTCAAGCTGTCAAGCGGCATTGAGGTGACCGCTTATATCCCGGGGGTGGGGCACAACCTCCAGGAGCACTCGATTGTGCTAGTCCGCGGCGGGCGCGTGCGGGATTTGCCGGGTGTGCGCTACAAGATCGTGCGCGGCTCCCTCGACGCACAGGGTGTCAGGGACCGCAAACAGGCTCGCAGCCTGTACGGCGCCAAGAAGGAGAAGAGCTGATGCCGCGCAAAGGGCCTGCGCCCAAGCGCCCGCTCATCGCCGATCCCGTCTATTCGTCGCCGTTGGTCACCCAGCTGGTAAACAAGATCTTGCTCGACGGCAAGAAGTCGATCGCCCAGTCCATCGTCTACGGCGCTCTGGACGGGGCCGGGTCGAAGACAGGCACCGATCCGGTGACGCTGCTCAAGCGCGCACTGGACAACATCCGTCCCTCACTTGAAGTCAAGTCCCGCCGCGTAGGCGGCGCGACCTACCAGGTCCCGGTCGACGTCAAGCCCGGCCGGGCCACCACATTGTCGCTACGGTGGCTGGTGGGGTATTCCCGCCAGCGCCGCGAGAAGACGATGCGAGAGCGTCTGATGAATGAGATCATCGACGCCTCCAACGGCCTGGGAGCCGCGGTCAAACGCCGCGAAGACACTCACAAGATGGCCGAGGCCAACCGGGCCTTCGCCCACTATCGCTGGTAGCCCCCAGCCGGTGGCCGGTCCGACGACATCGGAGGCAGGTAACAAGCGTGGCACTTGACGTGCTGACGGACCTGAAACAGGTCCGCAACATCGGCATCATGGCGCATATCGACGCCGGTAAGACAACGGTGACCGAGCGGGTCCTCTTTTACACGGGGATCAACTACAAGATCGGTGAGACGCACGATGGCGCCTCCACCATGGACTGGATGGCCCAGGAGCAAGAGCGCGGGATCACGATCACTTCCGCTGCGACTACCTGCTTTTGGAAAGACCACCAGATCAACATCATCGACACCCCTGGACACGTTGACTTTACGGTTGAGGTTGAGCGTTCGCTGCGCGTCCTCGATGGGGCGGTCGCCGTGTTCGACGGCAAAGAAGGCGTAGAGCCGCAATCGGAAACGGTGTGGCGCCAGGCCGACAAGTACAACGTGCCGCGCATCTGTTTTGTCAACAAGATGGACAAGCTCGGGGCAGACTTCTTCTTCACCGTCAAGACGATCATCGACCGGTTGGGCGCCAAACCTCTCGTGATGCAGCTGCCCATCGGCGCCGAGAAGGAATTCCAAGGTGTCATCGATTTGCTGGAGATGCGGGCATACACCTGGTCCGGCGAGGTACGCAAGGGCGAGGACTATGAAGTCGGTCCAATTCCACAAGACTTGTTGGCCCAGGCTGAGGAGTACCGGGCGGCCCTAGTGGAGGCGGTGGCTGAACTCGACGAGGCCCTTGAGCTTAAGTTCCTCGAAGGCGCGGAGATCACGGTTGCGGAGATCAAAGCGGCCGTGCGCCAGGCCACGGTAAAAGGCGAGGTGTTCCCGGTTTTCTGCGGTTCGGCTTTTAAGAACAAGGGCGTCCAGCCCATGCTCGATGCCGTCATCGATTACCTGCCGTCCCCACTCGACATCCCTTCGGTCAGGGGCTGCGATCCGCACCACCAGTCGCGTGAGTTGGAGCGCCAGCCCCAGCCTGGCGAGCCGTTCGCGGCCCTGGCCTTCAAAGTGGTCGCGCACCCCTTCTACGGCAAACTCACCTATGTGAGGGTTTACTCGGGACAGGTGGCCTCGGGTACGCAGGTGCTCAACTCAACCAAGGGCCGCAAGGAGCGCATCGGCAAGCTCTTCCAGATGCACTCCAACAAAGAGAACCCCGTCCAAGAGATAACGGCCGGCCATATCTATGCCGTCATAGGACTGAAGGACACCACCACGGGAGATACCCTGTGCGACATCGCCCACCCCATCATGTTGGAGTCGATGACGTTCCCCGAGCCGGTGCTTGAAGTCGCTATCGAACCGAATTCCCGGTCCGATCAGGAGAAACTGTCCACGGCTATCCAAAAGCTGGCCGAAGAAGACCCGACATTCCGGATCTCCCACAACCACGACACCGGCCAGACCATCATCTCCGGCATGGGCGAGCTGCACCTCGACATACTGGTCGATCGTATGCGCCGGGAGTACCGGGTCGAGGCCAACGTCGGCAAACCCCAAGTCGCCTACCGCGAAACCATCCGCCGCGCGGTCCAGAAGGTGGATTACACCCACAAGAAGCAGACCGGCGGCTCCGGTCAATACGCCAAGGTGCAAGTCACTTTCGAGCCGCTGGACCTGTCGGGAGATGTCACGTTCGAGTTCGAGAACAAGGTGACAGGCGGGCGGATTCCGCGCGAGTACATTCCTTCGGTCGAAGTCGGCATCCTCGATGCGATGACCTCCGGGGTGCTGGCGGGGTATCCCGTGGTGGGCGTGAAGGCGATCCTTCTGGACGGTGCCTACCACGATGTGGACTCCTCCGAGATGGCTTTCAAGATCGCCGGATCGATGGCGTTCAGGGCTGGCTCTCGCAAAGCCGACCCTGCGTTGCTCGAACCTGTGATGGACGTGGAGGTGCGCACACCCGAGGAGTACATGGGGGACGTCATCGGCGACCTCAACTCCCGCAGGGGCCAGATTCAGTCCATGGAGGACGCGAGCGGTGTCAAAGTCGTTCGCGCTCTGGTGCCGCTGTCCACGATGTTCGGGTACGTGGGCGACCTGAGGAGCAAGACTCAGGGCCGCGCAGTGTATACGATGCAGTTCGACAGTTACGCCGAAGTTCCCCGGACCGTTGCCGAGGAAATCATCAAGAAGACCCGGGGCGAGTGAGTCCCCCCAGGGCAAGACACAAGACAAGTTCACATCTATCAGTCCTAGGAGGACCCAGTGGCGAAGGCGAAGTTCGAGCGGACTAAGCCGCACGTTAACATCGGCACGATCGGTCCCGTCGACCATGGCAAGACGACCCTTACGGCCGCCATCACCAGGGTGTTGCACGAGGAGTTCCCCGAGCTCAACCCCTTCACACCATTCGACGCAATCGACAAGGCGCCCGAGGAGAAGCAGCGCGGCATCACCATCAACATCGCGCACGTCGAGTACCAGACCGCCAAGCGCCACTATGCCCACGTCGACGCCCCGGGGCACGCCGACTACATCAAGAACATGATCACCGGTGCCGCCCAGATGGACGGGGCGATCCTGGTGGTGGGCGCCGATGACGGCCCAATGGCTCAGACCCGCGAGCACGTGCTGCTCGCTCGCCAGGTGGGCGTGCCCACGCTGCTGGTGGCGCTGAACAAGGTCGATATGGTGCCGGACGAGGAGATCCTGGAGCTCGTGGAGCTTGAGGTTCGCGAACTGTTGACCTCTCAGGGCTTCGATGGCGACAACGCCCCTGTGGTGCGGGTTTCCGCCCTGAAGGCTCTCGAAGGCGATCCGGAGTGGACTCCACAGATCAAAGAGCTCTTGGATGCGGTGGACGATTACATTCCCGAGCCCGTGCGCGACATGGACAGGCCGTTCTTGATGCCGATCGAGGACGTGTTCACGATCACCGGACGCGGGACTGTCGTGACCGGCAAGGTGGACCGCGGAAAGCTACCCATCAACTCTCAGGTCGAGATCCTCGGGATCCGTCCCACCCAGACCACGGTGGTCACGGGCATTGAGATGTTCCACAAGTCGATGGATGAGGCGTGGGCCGGCGAGAACTGCGGTCTGCTGCTGCGCGGCATCAAGCGCGAGGAAGTGGAGCGCGGCCAGGTTGTGGCGAAGCCCGGCACCATCACCCCGCACACGGAGTTCGAGGCCCAGGTCTACATCTTGACCAAGGACGAGGGCGGGCGCCACAACCCGTTCTATTCGAACTATCGCCCGCAGTTCTACTTCCGCACCACGGATGTCACCGGCGTCATCACTTTGCCTGAGGGCTCGGAGATGGTCATGCCCGGCGACAACACCGAGATGACGGTCAAGCTGATCCAGCCCATCGCCATGGAGGAGGGCCTCAGCTTCGCGATCCGGGAAGGCGGGCGCACCGTCGGCTCGGGCCGAGTCATCAAGATCATCGCCTGACCCGACTCAGTTTCGTCAAGGGTCCCGCCGCCAACGATGACGGCGGGACCCTTTGCTTTCTGGTCCCGCCCCGATCCCAAGTCCCGCCCCGATCCCAAGTCCCGCTCCGATCCCCATCGCTGCGCTGTCGACTCTCGTTCAACCGATCCTCGATCATTGCCTGGATCTCCCGTGTGCCCTCCCACGCGAAGGGAAGACGCAAATGAACCAATGACGCCAAAGGTTTCGCTGACGGCAAGTCGCCACTATTTCCGATATCCAGTTCCTCCAACGACGGATCGCCACCCACTCAGTCCGACCGCACATCCGCGCGCGGATTCATCTCGGCCGTGAGATTGTCCAACACGATAGAGATCCATTTCTAAGTACCCGTCCGGATGGACTGCCAGGACGCATCGCCGCGCAAGGCGCCTGGGACAAGACCCCGACCACACCCGTACTCATACCCGCACCTAAGACCACGGGCTCGCGCGATCGCGCCGCCCCGGACCTCACCGCGCGTCACCGGGCACACCACCGCCTACCCCCTGCACCGCCAAGGCCCGTGACAACCCCATGCTCAGTGGTCCCGTGCTAGACTGGTTCTTTTTGAGCGTGACAGCGCTATCATCACTGGTCAGCAGCCAATGGAGTCGGATCGAAGTGGTGACGCTGCCGATGTCGATCTAAGGATGACCCGCCATGCGACCCAGCACTAACCGAGTTTCCCTCACCCGTCGTCGCCCCTCCATCCGGGTGGTCGCCATCGGTGCGGCCTTGGCCCTGGCGGCTTCGCTGGCCACCGGGCCTGGCGCCATCACCGCAGCTAAGGCCGCTGACCCGATCCCAATTCCCCTGGACGATGCCGTCGCCCAGACCTACCATGAGGTCCTCACCCGCCATACGGTCTGGGTGGAGACGCAGTGGAGCGAGTCCCTCGGGTACTACAGGGAACCGGCCAACTACTACTTCTCGGTGGTGCTGGGCAACGCGCTGATCCTCACGCGCGGCGAATACGACGAGACCCTGGCAGGAGTCAGCTACGCCACCCTGTTGGACCACACTCTGCGGAGCATCGAGCACTACGCTGCCTCACACATCGTGAACAGGCCGGTCGGCTCAGACTGGGGCAGCGCGCTGTTCTGGAACGCCACCTACGAGTCCTACTTCACGCTCGGCGCGCACCTCCTGTGGGACCAACTCGATCAGGCCACCCGAGACAACGTCGACGCGATCTCCAAGGCCAGGGCGGACAAGACGTACGCCCTGGGCTCCGCGAACGATTCGGCGTCCGGTGGATGGAGCCCCAACGGTTACAACGGCGGCTACTACGGCGATTCCAAGATCGAAGAGATGGGCGTGTACGCGTTGGCTTTCGCGCCGGGCTTGGCGTGGAACGGCGACGATCCCAACGCCGCCGATTGGGAAACGCGGATGGGCGTGTGGATGCGCAACGCGATGGGGCTCCCGGTGGCTGACAAAGCCAACCCGGCGCTCCTCGGTGGAGTGCCAGTCTCAGCCAATACCGCCCGGAACCTGTGGGACACGTTCTTGGTCGAGAATCACGAAACCTACTCGCCTCACTATCAGGAAGAGATTTGGCGGACGGCCGCGCGCGCCATCGTCCATTTCCTCGCCGCCGGGGAAGAACCGCCCGAGACCTTGACCACGCTGGTCAACGGCGAGGAATCGCTCGCCACCATCCTTGAGACGATGAGCAACGCAGGCGAGACGTTCATGGCGATGACGGACGACAGGGAGCACCTGTTCGGACGGAACCTCATCCCTCTGGCCTATCTGGCCCAAGTCCAGGGCAACCAATACGTTGCCCGAGCCGAAGCGGCCATGGCCGGGCAGTTGCGCGATTATCAGGAACAGGCCAATCGCTGCGTCGCCTGCATCACCCAGTACAACGGCGAAGCCAAATACGAAGGCGAGGCGCGCGCGGAGCTGGCCATCGCCTACCTGCTGCACGAGTGGCGCGATTCCTCCGACGAGGGGTCGGTCCCGATCGCGACCGAAGCAGAACTGTTCGATCACGCTTCCCGTGCCACAGACTATGGGGGCGGGCGTCCCGGCCTGCTTCAGCACCAATCGCCCAACGCTTGGGCGGCCACCGTGGACCGGGCCGGCTGGACTAAATTCGCTTGGCAGCCCGAGCACGACGATTGGCTGTTCGACGTGGGCGGGACAACACCGTTCTTCCTGCCCACCGCGAACGCCGGGGTGACCACGCGCTCGGCCAAGGCCTACCGCGAAGTGTCGGACGGCTTCGATGCGACCGCCTCGCTGTTGAAGACATCGGGCGGTTACGCGGGCATGACCACGCTTCCCACAGGCTCAGTTGTGTACGCCACCTCGGGAACGGCGGCGGATGAAGGCAGGATGTCTGTCTGGAACTACACCAAACCCATGCCATTGGGCACAATCCCCGGCCTGGACGGCAACCGCACCTACACCACCGCCGAAGGCAGCGCTGACCTGCCGCTATCTTGGGCGGATCCTCCCCTCGGCACCGTGACATCGACCACCGCCGGCCTGCCAACCAGCTACGTGGCCCGCAAAGACACCATCGCACTGCCCGCGGGCACCGAAGCCCAATACGTCAGGATGCAAGGCGTGCGGGGGCACGCCCAGTGGTACTACTCGATGTGGGAGTTCGAGGTCCGCAACGGATCCGGCGGGGAGAACCTGGCACTGGCGGGAACGGCATCGGCCAGCATCGAGAACACCAATACCAACGAAACCGCGGACAAGGCGATCGACGGCAGCTTCCAGAAGGTCGGTACCAGCGGAGACGCCCGGTGGGGGATGCCCAACCCAGGCCGGGACCACTACCACTGGTGGCAGGTGGACCTCGGCCAGAAGACAGCGTTCGATGAAGTGACCATCTATTGGGAGAGCGCCGTCGGCCAGTATTACCTGATCCAAGTCTCGGACGATGGCGTCAACTGGCGAACCATTGCCACTCGCCTCGAAAGCCCTGCCGACCATTCGCGGATCGACTACCAGACGTTTGCGCCGCGCACCGCCCAATACGTCCGGATGCAGGGCACGGCCGCGGCCAGCTCCTACGGCTATTCGCTGTGGGAGATGGAGGTCCGCAACGGGGCGGTTGGCCCCAACCTCGCCGCGAGCGGCACCGCCGCCGCCTCGTCCTCCGACGATTCGGGCGGTAAATCCGTCGCGGCCGTTCGCGACGAGAATATGGCCACCCGGTGGGCGGTGGCGTCGGGGGAGCGCGCCCGTAACGACTCGTGGATCCAGGTGGACTTGGGTGGCCCCCAGGAAGTGGATCGTGTGCTCCTGTCGTGGGAGGCCGCCGGGGCGGCCGGAGTCGGGTATGAGATTCAGACCTCACTCGACGGCATCGAATGGACCACCGTTGCCACCTATGGCGCATCGAACCGGATCGTCTCCACTTCGCCGTGGCTGACCGTGGACAACAGGGCAGCACTGGTCAAGCGCGGCCCTTCGGGTCCGATCAACATCAACCATGCGGGCAACGAGGACACCATCGTGCTGTCCAAGGGAACGGCGGCAACGAGCGCTGCCTTGGTCGTTGAGGGCTACCCGCTGACCGATGCGGCCCGGGCCGCCGCGCTGGCTGCCCGCCCGGCCGCGACCATCGACCACCCAGATCTGCGAATCAGCGATGCGGACGGCTACCTCAGCCTGTTCAACCTGTCGGACACCGCCGCCGATGCCGTCGCGAAAGTCCCGCAGTCCGGTTCCAGCCGGACCATTTACGCCGGTTCTCAGACTCTCACCGCGGACGGTCTGAACTTGGACGTGAGCGTGGGTGCGGCATCGTCCGGCGTTCTCGGGCCACGCTTCGAGCTGACCTTCGATTCGGCGAGTGACGCGGTGGGCGTGACCGCGCGGGCCACTAGTGGGCGCCGGGTCGTCCTCACCGGCGGCGCCGAAGACGCCGCCGTCCATGTGGCATCGTTGCCCGGTGGCGCGGCCCAGAGGGTCGCGTTGCCGGCGAGAGCCCAAGTCACGGTGGACTTCGACACGGCCCGGCCCTATCCCCTGGCCGATCTGGCGGTGGGGCGGGCCGCCTTCCCCACCAGCCCGCTGCCTACGGGTATGGCCGACCCAGACTTCGCGGTCGATGACGATCCGGTCACCGCTTGGGTGCCGGGATCGGCGAACGGCCGGATGGTTGTAGACCTCGGCGCCGCCCAGCCGGTTTCGCTGGTGCGCGCGATCTGGGGCCCCGAGGGCACCGTGCCCGCCGCGACGTTTGGAGTCAGCGCGGACGGTCTCACCTTCACGGCTTTGGGGGCGCTCGCGGACGGCCGGGTTTCGGCGAACGCCGTGACCGCGACCGCGCGGTTTGTCTGCGTCGAGGTTTCGGACTGGGACCCAGCGGCCTCAGCCAACCTGGTCACGCTGTCCGTCTACGGGCCGTCCGCGTCCAGTTCCCAAGTTCAGGCCGAACTGGAGACGGACGGTCTGGGAATTGTCGACGGAATCCAACTCACCAGTTCAACGACCTCTTTCGCGGCTGGCGGGACGGCCGACTTGACGGTCGCGGCGGTCGATCCATATGGTCGGGTCGCCCAAGCGATCAACCCGGCGGACGTGGTGTTCGCCTCATCCCAACCCTCGGACACCATCGATGAACACGGGCGCCTCTTCGCCTTCGCCGCCGGTTCGCGGACAATCGCCGCGACCTTCGGCGGGGCCAGCGAGACAGTGGATGTGGTGGTGGGCGCGGGACCGGTGACCCGGCTGCGGGTGACGGCAACGCCATCGGACATCGCGGCCGGCGAGACCGCAACCCTCAGCGCCGAAACGGTGGACGCGTACGGCAACCGGGTGGTCGGCGTGCCCCCCGGGACGGTTGCCTTCGGGCCGCTCGCCCCCGGCGAGAGCGTCGCTGCGGACGGGACTTGGACCGCCCTCGAAGCCGGCGAGCGGGTGTTGACCGGTGCCCTTGGCGATTTGCGGGGTTCGGCCGAAGTGACCGTGCGCCCCGCGCCGCTGGACTTGTCCGCTCCCGTGGTCATTGCCGCCGATGCCGGCCCGGGCCCCTTGGCCGTCCAAGCCGGGGCGAGCATCGACTTCACTGCCGAAGGCCACGACGCGCACGGCAACCCAATCGACGCGAGCGCGGGGCTGACTTTCGCGGTTAGTGCCGGTGGCGTGCCGGTCAACGATCCGGCTCGAGTTGAAGCGACAGGTTCCCAGGTGGTTTTCAAGGCGACCGGCGTCTATTCGGTGGTGGCGACCCACGCCGCCTCCGGGGCTTCGACGGTCGTTCAGGTGACGGTTACCCCGGCGGCCCTCGTGGCCGTCGATTTCGCTGCGATCCCACCCGGTGGGACGGTGGTGGCCGGTGGCACGGTGCGGCTGACCGCCATCGGCCGCGATGGTCTCGGCAACACCATCGATGCGTTGACTGGCGTGGTTCGCACTTCCAGCCATTCCGGGGACGTGGTGACCGGTGACGCGTTCACGCTGACTGAGGCTGGCGCGAGGACGCTGCATGTGGCCGCACGGCTCACGGACGGGTCCGAGGTTTCGGCCGATTTCCCAGTGGTGGTCACGGCGGGTCCGGCCGCGTCCTTGAAGTTGGCGACCGCGACCCAACTGCCCGTTGTGGTGGGGGAGTCCATCGATTTGACGGCAACCGAACTGGACGCCTATGGCAACGCCGTGGCAGCGGTGACCGCGAGCGCGGGCTTCGTTTCGTCTAGGGCGGCGGCCGATGTCTTCGATACCGCTGTACCGGGGCGTGTCACCGTGGGCGATGCCGGCGTGCGGGTCTTTTCCGCCACCCACGGTGCCTTGGTGAGCAACGACCTGCGGGTCGTGGCCACCTCCGATGCGCCGGTCGCGCTGGTGGCGCCGAGTATTGCCCCGGCGGCCCCGCGCCTCGGCCAGACGGTAAACGCAGATCCGGGCACGTGGTCGCCGGCCGCGACCCAGCTCGCCTACCAATGGCTGCGTGACGGGGCTACCCCGATCGCGGGTGCAACCTCCGCCGCCTACCAGGTTCAAGGCGCGGACGTGGGTCACACGCTGGTGGTTCACGTCACGGCCGAGGTGACAGGGCACCTAGCGGCCGGCGCGATCGTGTCCGCTCCGACAGTTCCGGTGGGTAAGGCTGTGGCGCAGGTCGCCATCGATCCGCCTGCTCCGGTGCTGGCGGGCGCCGTCGCGTTGCTAACCGTCCGCGTGACCGGTTCGCCCGTGCCAGCGACAGGCACCGTCAACGTCACCGTGGCAGGCCAAGAGGTCTCGGGGGCGGTGTCCGATGGCGTCGCGACCGTCCCGCTTTCGTCTCTACCCACAGGGACCCACCCGATCCGCGCAACCTACTCAGGGGACGGGACTCTAGAGGCGGCGACTACGGCATCGGCCACCTTGACCGTGCTGCCCGGCCGACCCGTCCACGCGGTGTTGTCCGGCGATGGCGCGGGCGCCGCAGTGGCGGGGGAGAGCCTTCAGCTTGAAGTATCCGCCACTGACGCGTTCGGCAACGACCTTGGCGATGTCACCGCCACGTGCGTGTTCGAGTCCTCCCGGTCCGCCGTGGACGTGTTCGATCCGGCGGTGCCGGGCCGAATGTCGATAGGCGACGCTGGAGTGCGCACCATCGTCGCCACATGCGGCGCTCTGACTTCGAACGCGCTGCGCGTGGTGGCATCCTCGGATGCGCCCCAGGCCGTTGTGGTCGCAAGCGTGGCGCCTGCGGCACCGACCCTCGGCCAGACGCTCACGGCGAGCCCCGGAGTGTGGTCGCCCGCGCCGACATCGGTCTCTTACCAGTGGCTTCGCGACGGCGCTTCGGCGATTGCCGGAGCCACATCCGCCGCGTATACCCCGCGCCCGCAGGACGTGGGGCACACACTGGCGGTGCGGGTCGCCGCCCGAACCGCCGGGTACTTGGGAACCGGCAACGTCACCAGTTCCCCGACCGCGCCAGTCGGCAAGGCCCCTGTCACCATAGGCGTATCAGTCGCGGAGGCAACCGCGATTGAGGGCGGGACCGCCACTGTGGCAGTCGCGGTCTCCGTTCCAGCGGGCGTGCCCGAGGCGGCAGGCCAAGTCACCGTGACAGTGGGCGGGGCCACGGCGGTCGGGACACTCAAGGACGGTCGGG
>JAIRXV010000324.1 GCA_031268115.1 Bifidobacteriaceae bacterium | reverse complement strand
TGCACACGTTTCAGCAACAAAGGCAGCTAGACTCCCACCGAGATCCCCTTCCAGGAAGGACGCCGCGTGACCGCACACATCAATGAACTACTGAGCTTGGCCCAGCCGTCAGGTTGGATTTCGCGTTCTATCAGCGCGGAGAACTTCAGTGGCGCCCCGGGTATGGGCGGGCGGGCCACGGAGGGCTTCGGCGCGCCAGCCGCATCCCGGCTGGGTCAGGGGTGGAAGGTGTCGCCCTGCATTCTGATAGACCCAGGCGAGACGGCGAAGATCGCTGAGATAGCGGGCCCGGGCGTTATCCGCCACCTGTGGTTTACAACCCACTATTCGGCGTGGCGGTCTCTTTTGCTGCGAGTGTATTGGGAGGACAGCTCGGCTCCAGCGGTGGAGGTGCCGCTAGGTGACTTCTTCTGCAATGGGTGGTGTGTGTTCTCCCAGGTAGCGTCGCAGACGGTGGCGGCCAATCCGCATGGCGGCTTCAACTCGTATTGGGCTATGCCCTTCCAACGGGCGGCACGGATGACGCTAGAGAACGTGGGGACGGAGGCGGCAAACGTCTACTACCAAGTGGATTACGCCCTTGGCGATGTCCCGGATTCGAGCCTGTACTTTCACGGTCAATGGCGACGCTCGCGCGTGGTGCAGGACGGTATCCACACGATTCTTGACGATGTGGACGGACCTGGACAGTACGTCGGAACGTACCTGGCGTGGCAATCTAACTCACCGGGATGGTGGGGCGAAGGGGAGCTGAAGTTCTATTTCGATGGCGATACCGAGTGGCCAACGATTTGCGGAACGGGTACCGAGGATTACTTTGGGGGTGCGTGGAACTTCGAGGTGCCTGGACAGGGGTACACGACATTCACCACCGCGTACCTTGGCCTGAACCAGGTGCTTGCGCCAGATGGTTTGTATGCGAGCCAGCAGCGGTTCGGCATGTACCGCTGGCACGTGCCGGACCCGATTTCGTTCCAAAAGAACTTGCGCGTGAACGTTCAGGCACTCGGAATCGGTCCGGGCCAAGGCAACGGGCTGCCGCACCGCTATCGAGTGTTGCAGGACGATGTGGCGTCCACGGCACTGTTCTATAGCGCGAAGCCAGCGCTGGGCGAAGCCCAGCGCCCGCCCGCCCCTGGCCTGCTGGACATGGAGGTCGCCTAACCTCCCGAAGTGGCCGAATTGGCAGAAGTCGCGAGCCTCCCGAAGTGGCCGAACCGGTGGAAGTCGCGAACCGCCCGAGCGTCCGGGGGTGCGTGGGCGCCGCTTGCGCCCCTCGATGTCGTAGCCGCCGGGTAGTGTGGCCGGGTGCCTTTCGAAGCCCCCCTTGCCGCAGCGAGCGTTGACCGCCACGTCGAGCGGCGCACTGATCCCGGGCTAATGGCCGGCCTCTTGGCCAGCCGCGACACACGCGTGTTGTTGGTGAAGGGGAACCTGATCCAAGCACTGCCCCCGGACGATCACGGCAGGGCACGGGTCGCCTACCTCACCCCCCCGGAGCCCTTGCCGGAGGGAGTCGGCCTGTACCTCGGATCGAGCGGCGGATTGGACTACGTGGGTTTGGTTGTGGACGGTGGCGATCTTGAGGGGCCTTCCCAGGATGTTGATTGGGTAAGCCTGCGTGAGGTCGGAGGGCACCTTGGGGAACGCGATGTCGCAGTAGTCGCTTCGGCGACCGCCTTGGCGGTGTGGCACGGCGAAGCCCGATTCTGCCCAAGTTGCGGCGCGCCGACACGAGTGGTCCACGCCGGCTGGGTCCGTCGTTGCACGGCCGAAGCCAAGGAGTTGTTTCCGCGAATGGATCCGGCCGTCATCGTCGCTGTGACCGATCATGCGGACCGTCTCTTGCTTGCGCGAGCCCAGCACTTCGGACCCGGCCGGTACTCGGTTCTAGCTGGATTCGTGGACGCGGGGGAGTCGCTTGAGGCCGCGGTGCGGCGGGAGGTGGGTGAGGAAGTCGGCCTGGAATTGGGTCGGGTTTCGTATCTCGGCTCACAGTCCTGGCCGTTTCCCCGCTCGCTCATGTGTGCCTTCGAGGCCCAGGCGCGTGGGACTGACCTCACGCTCGACACTGAGGAGTTAGCCGAGGCGCATTGGTTCACGCGCGCTGAGTTCGCCGCCGCTATCGCGGACGGCAGCGTACATGTAGCGCCGCGTTCCGCCATCGCCCGTTCGCAAATAGAGCGCTGGTATGGCCGCGCATTGGACTTGCCATGACAGGTGCCTCCTCCCCCGACGCCTTGTTGGACGGGCTCGACCCAGAGCAAAGGACAGTCGCAACGACCCTTCTCGGCCCAGTTTGCGTTGTGGCGGGCGCCGGCACGGGTAAGACACGAGCGATCACCCACCGAATCGCCTACGGGGTCCGGACCGGCACCTATTCTCCGAGTGGCGTACTCGCCGTGACGTTCACGGCCCGCGCGGCCGGTGAGATGCGCGAACGTTTGCGCGCCCTCGGCGCCCCTGGCGTGCAAGCGCGGACATTCCATGCGGCGGCGTTGAGGCAGCTCGCGTACTTCCTGCCGCGCGTGGCCCACCGGACGCTGCCCAGGCTGATGGACCACAAGGCTCCGGCCGTCGCTCAGGCCGCGGCCCGCCTAGGCCTGGAAGTGGACCGGGCCGCTGTGCGGGATATGGCGGGCGAGATCGAGTGGGCCAAAGTCAACCGGTGGACCGGCGAGGACTATCAACGGGAGGCACCCAAGGCCGGAAGGGGCACCGTGGCGGGCAACGATCACACCGCCATCGCCCGGTTGATGACCGTCTACGAGGAAATCCTGCGGGAGACGGGCGCCATGGACTTTGAGGATGTCCTGTTGGCCACGGCTGGGTTGATGACGGAATACTCCGAGGTGGCAGACCAGGTGCATAGCCAGTATCGGCACATCGTGGTCGACGAATACCAAGATGTGTCGCCCATCCAGCAACACCTGTTGGACCTTTGGCTTGGGACGCGGGAAGAATTGTGCGTGGTAGGGGACCCGAACCAGACCATTTACTCGTTTACGGGCGCATCGGCCCGCTACTTGATCGACTTTCCTTCCCGCTATCCGAACGCTCCGGTCATTCGCCTTGCCCGCGACTACCGCTCCACACCGCAAGTGGTGTGGCTCGCGAATTCGCTGTTGCGCCGGGGCGGACGCGGGCAACGGCACGGCGATGTCGGGGCCGGAGTTGAGTTGGTGGCGCAACGGCCGGCCGGGCCGGCGGCCGCCTACTTGGCCTTCCCCGACGATGCCGCTGAGGCCACGGGTCTCGCCCGCAGAGTGGCCCGGCTGGTTGCCAACGGGGTGCCGGCTCACGAGGTCGCGATCCTGTTCCGCACGAACTCTCAGTCCGAACCCTTCGAGTACGCCCTAAGCGAACAGTCGATCCCGTACCAGGTGCGCGGCGCTCAGCGATTCTTCGCACGGCCAGAGGTCAAGCGGGCGGTTGGCTTGTTGCGCTCGGAGGCCCGGGCGCCATCGGACGCTCCCACGCTCACCCGCGTGCGCGATGCCCTGGGCGCGGCGGGCTGGAACCCTGAGCCACCGCCGCAGCGCGGCCAATCGCGAGAACAGTGGGAGTCGCTGGACGCCTTGGAGCGTCTTTGCCGCCAAGTACACGATGCCGGCGCCACCACCATGGATGCGATTGCGGCGGTGATCTTGGACCGCCAGGCCCACGATCACGCGCCGGCCGGCGCTGGGGTCACGCTTGCTTCGCTTCACGCGGCGAAGGGCCTGGAATGGGATGCTGTGCTCTTGGCGGGCCTCAGCGACGGTTTGATGCCTATCTCCCTAGCGGAAACACCCGAGCAGGTGGCCGAGGAGCGCCGCTTGCTTTACGTCGGAGTGACCCGGGCGCGGGAGCATTTGGCCCTCTCGTACGCCGCCGCCCGGACGCAGGGCGGGTCCGCGAACCGCAAACACTCCCGCTTTCTGGCGGGTTTGTGGCCAGAGGACGATGGCGTCTCCCGCCCCGATGTGGCAACAGACCAGGATCGGATGTTGACCGGGGCCGATGCCGCGCGCTACGAACGATTGGTGGCTTGGCGAGCTGGTGAGGCGCAGGTGAGCGGCGCCCGTTCTTTCGCCATCTTGCCCGATGTCACACTTAGAGCGATTGCTCGCTCTAAGCCCACTACGGTCCGCGACTTGGCCGGGGTGCGCGGAATGGGCCCGATAAAAATCACTCGCTTCGGCGCGGCAATCCTGGACGTGTTGCGTCAGGGTTGAGGGGCCAATTGGAAACCCCGCAGGCAGCGCCCGTCATAGGCGCGTGACCTGCCGCGACGGCGTGCTCACCGGGAGTCTTAGATATGACTTCGAGAGGCGCGAAAGGACACGTTCGCCCGTCATAGGCGTGTGACCTGCCGCGACGGTGTGCTCACCGGGAGTCTTAGATATGA
>JAIRXV010000250.1 GCA_031268115.1 Bifidobacteriaceae bacterium | reverse complement strand
TCCCCCCCCGCCAAGCGGAAGGCGTCATCGTCACGAACGATCTGATCAACCGCATCAGGGCGGACGAGGACTTGTGAGCATCGCATTGTTGGACGTCAACGTTCTGCTGGCCGTCTTCGACGCGTTCCATTCGGCGCACGCGGTCGCGGCACGTTGGCTCGTGGACGGTCCGCGGCGGTGGGCCACCTGCGCGATCACCGAAAACGGCTTCGTCCGCGTCCGAGCCGACCCGGGGTACCCGGCGCCAGTACCCGTGGCCCAGTCGGTTGCCGATTTGGCCCGCGCCCGCGCCGCGGGAGGCCACGAGTTCTGGCCCTGCGACGTCTCGATTGCCGATGCCAGCGCCATCGACCCAGGGCGCCTGCTTGGGCCGAGCGCGGTGACTGCCGCGTACCTGCTGGCCCTGGCGGTACGTCACGGCGGGCGCCTTGTCACCTTCGACAAGGGGATCGCCCACGGGGCCGTGGCCGGGGCAGGCCCGAAGCACCTGGTTGTTCTTGGGCGCCCCGCCTCACGAAAGGAATGACTCCCATGCCGGACGATCGCTACACCCACGGCCACGAAGAACCCGTTCTGCGTTCACATTCGTGGCGCACTGCGGCTAATTCGGCCGGGTATCTTCTTGCACACCTACGCTCGGGGATGTCGCTGCTGGACGTGGGTTGCGGCCCTGGGAGTATCACGCGCGACTTGGCAAGGGCCGTGGCCCCGGGTCGAGTGGTGGGCATGGACCGGGATGCCGGTGTGATCGGCATCGCCAACGCGGAGATTGCCGCCGATGCCGTTCCCGCCGTGCCCGATGCCGTTCCCACCGTGGCCGATGCCGCACCCACCTCGACGCCAACTGCGCCCCTGACTTTCGAGGTGGCCGATGTCTACGACTTGCCCTACGACGACGGCGAGTTCGACGTGGTCCACGCCCACCAAGTGCTCCAGCACCTTTCGGATCCCGTGGCCGCCCTGATCGAGATGTCGCGAGTGACCCGTCCGGGTGGGCTGGTGGCAGTCCGGGACTCTGACTATGCGGCCATCGCTTGGTACCCGCCGAGCCTCGGCCTGGACACTTGGCGTCGGGTATACCGGACGGTGGCGCGGGCCAACGGCGCCGAGCCCGACGCCGGGCGCCACCTACTCGCATGGGCGCACGCCGCTGGCTTCGCGGACGTGACGCCCTCGTCTAGCACGTGGTGCTTTGCCACACCCAGCGACCGGGAATGGTGGGGCAACCTTTGGGCCGACCGCACCGCTGAAACCGCTTTCGGACGCCAGGCCATCGACCTTGGGCTGACCAGCCAAGCCAGGCTGGAAGTTGTTGCGGAAGCGTGGCGAAACTGGGCGGCGGACGAAGACGGCTGGATCGTCATCGTCCATGGGGAAATCCTGATCCGGGTCCCCGAAAGGCCTTTCCGAGGTGGCATCGCGCCCAGCGCAAAGTGGTGGTCGCAGCGCGGGGAGCTGCTCGCCGGCGTCGGCGCGGGCGGGCCCACGCCGGGCAGTGCGCCTGGACACTCGAACCCAGTGGGCGGGCAGCGCGATGAGGTGAACGGCTAGTTTGGGCCCATGCGCATCGCAAGGTTGAGTTGGCGGGACGAGCCGAGGTACGGCATCGTCGAAGGTGCCGAGGGCGCCGAGGTGGTCCACATTATTCACGGCGACCCCCTATACACCGAGGTGAAAGCCACAGGACAGACGGCGCCGCTGACGGATGTGCGGCTCCTGGCGCCGGTGATCCCGCGGTCCAAGGTTGTTGGGGTGGGCCGAAACTATGTGGCGCACGCGCAGGAGATGGGCCACATTGTGCCGAGTGAACCGCTGCTGTTCTTGCGCCCCAACACATCCGTGATCGGCCCCAGCGATCCAATTGTGCTGCCGCGTTGGTCGCGGCGCGTGGAACACGAGGCCGAACTGGCCGTGGTGATTTCTCGCCTATGTAAGGACGTGCCGCGCGACGAGGTGGATTCGGTAATCCTCGGATACACGGTCGCCAACGATGTGACGGCCCGAGATATCC
Source organism: Bifidobacteriaceae bacterium (assembly GCA_031268115.1). GTDB lineage: Bacteria > Actinomycetota > Actinomycetes > Actinomycetales > WQXJ01 > JAIRRT01. Next base: position 1,598 of record JAIRXV010000250.1, on the reverse strand, counting down.
AGGAAAGCGATTCTCAATGGGCGCGCGCCAAAGGCTTCGACACGTCCTGTCCGCTCGGGCCGTGGATCGAAACGGATTTCGACGCCTCGGACGCGCCGGTGAGGGCGTGGGTAGACGGGGACGTGCGGCAAGACGGCAACACGGCGGACCTGTACTTCGGGGTGGCCGAACTGGTGGAATACGTCTCGGGCGTGTTCACGCTGTTGCCAGGGGACGTGATTCTGACCGGAACGCCGGCCGGTGTGGGCCGCCTGGAGCCAGGAAATCGGGTGACGTGTGAGGTCGGGGGGATCGGCACGCTGTCGAACCCCGTGGTCAGGCGGTAGCGGGGGAGCGCAAGATGCCAGCGCCGCGACCTGCCCCGGCCACTCAGCGGCCTTAGGCTTGGTGACCGTGACTCCGACGCCTGATCCAACCCCAGCCCCAACCTCAACCCCAGACCCAACCGCAGACGCCTCGGATGGGTCCGCCAGCACCGACTATGGCGTGGCCGAGGTGACGGGGGCCCGGTTGGAGGGACCGGCATCGTCCGCGGTGAGGGTGCGGTTCTGTCCCTCTCCAACCGGCACACCGCACGTTGGGCTCATCCGCACCGCCCTGTTCAACTGGGCCTATGCCCGCCACACGGGTGGCACCTTCGTGTTCCGCATCGAGGACACGGATCCCGCCCGCGATTCTAAGGAGTCTTACGGTCAGCTGCTCGACGCGATGTCCTGGCTCGGGCTGGACTGGGATGAGGGCGTCGAAAAGGGTGGGCCGCACGGCCCTTACAGGCAGTCGCAACGCATGGGAATCTACGCCGATGCCGTGCGGCGCCTCCTGGATGCCGGGTTCGCCTACGAGTCTTACTCAACCCCCGAGGAGGTCGAGGCACGCCACCGCGCTGCTGGACGCGACCCGAAGACCGGCTACGACGGGTTCGACCGCGATCTCACCGACGCCCAACTCGCCGCGTACCGCGCTGAGGGCCGCCGGCCCGTGGTGCGCCTGCGCATGCCCGACGAGGACATCGGCTTCACGGACCTAATTCGCGGTCCGATCGTGTTCCAGAAGGGTTCGGTGCCGGATTACGTCATCGTGCGTGCATCGGGGCATCCCCTGTATACGCTGGTGAATCCTTTGGACGACGCCCTTATGGGTATCACTCACGTGTTGCGGGGCGAAGATTTGCTGTCCTCGACTCCGCGGCAGATCGCCCTATATCGGGCGTTGGCGCGGCTTGGGTTGGCTGAAGGGGCGCCCCAGTTTGGGCACCTGCCGTACGTGATGGGGCAGGGCAACCGCAAACTCTCCAAGCGCGATCCCCAGTCCAGTGTGTTCCTGCTGCGCTCCGAGGGTTTCATTCCAGAAGGACTGGTCAACTATTTGGCTCTGCTGGGGTGGGCCGTTGGGCCGGACAGGGATGTGTTTTCGCGGCGGGAATTGGTTGAGTTCTTCGATATCGCACATGTCAGCCCAAATCCGGCGCGTTTCGACATCGCTAAGGCCCGCGCTATCGACGCGGCCCACATCCGTTTGCTGGAGGTGAGCGATTTCGCTGAGCGGACGGTGCCGTTCCTCCATGGAGCGGGGCTGGTCAGCGCACCGACGATGCCGTC
>JAIRXV010000143.1 GCA_031268115.1 Bifidobacteriaceae bacterium | reverse complement strand
GCTTCCACTTGCGCTGTACCAGCCACGTGACTGGCGGTTCGATTGCGAGAGCCACGAACAGCGAGCACAACAACATCAGCAGCAAACTCGAAAGGGCACTGATGGCGTGCCACAAGAACACGGCCACCATCCCCGTGAGCGCGGCCATCCCAAACGCCCGCCATAGCCAGGTGGGGGGTCGGGAGCGTGGCGCGGCCGCAGCGCCGTCCGTTCCTGTCGCGGTCAACGCTTCCGAAGGAGCCGGGGCGCCACCGTGCTCGGTCGGGTCTTGTTTGGGACTCACGGGCATAAGGCTAGGGCGTCGCGGGCTTCGCGCCACGCCGACACGGGCAGTAGTACCAGCCCGTGTCGGCCAAGGAGGCCGGGCGATAGAGCGGCCGCCGACCTAGACCGGATCAGATGTCGTAGTACAGCTCGAACTCGTGGGGGTGCGGGCGTAGCCGAATCGGATCGACCTCGCGTGTGCGCTTGTAGTCGAGCCACGTCTCGATCAGGTCCGCCGTGAAGACATCGCCCTCAGTCAAATAGTCGTGATCGGCTTCGAGGGCGTCCAGCACCTCAGACAAAGAACCCGGCACCTGCTGAATCTGCGCATGCTCTTCCGGCGGCAATTCGTACAGGTCTTTGTCGATCGGGTCCGGCGGCTCGATTCGGTTGCGGATGCCGTCGATGCCGGCCAGCAACTGGGCCGAGAACGCAAGATACGGGTTCGAGGACGGGTCCGGGACGCGGAACTCGATACGCTTCGCTTTGGCGGAAGTGCCCGTCACCGGGATGCGGATGCAAGCGGACCGGTTGCGGGCCGAGTAGACCAAATTGACGGGTGCCTCGAAGCCCGGCACCAGGCGGTGGAACGAGTTGACGGTCGGATTCGTGAAGGCCAGCACAGACGGTGCGTGGGCCAGCAAACCGCCGATGTACCAACGGGCCAGATCCGACAATCCGCCGTAGCCTCGCTCATCGAAGAACAATGGCCTGCCATCCAGCCACAGCGATTGGTGGCAGTGCATCCCCGAGCCATTGTCCCCGAAAATCGGCTTCGGCATGAAGGTGACCGTCTTACCGGCCTGCCACGCTGTGTTCTTCAGAACATATTTGAACTTCATCAAATCGTCGCCGGCCGCGAGCAGCGTCGAGAACCGGTAGTTGATCTCCTGTTGACCGGCGGTACCCACCTCGTGGTGCGCACGCTCCAACTCCAGGCCCACCTCGGCCAGGTTAGCGCACATCGTGTCGCGCAGATCCGCCATCTGGTCCGATGGCGGAACCGGGAAATACCCGCCTTTGAATCGAGTCTTGTACCCCAAGTTCCCACCCTCTTCATCGCGACCCGTGTTCCAGACGGCCTCCGAGGAGTCGATGAAATAGTAGGACTCGTGAGCGTTGGTCTCAAAGCGTACAGAGTCGAAAATGTAGAACTCGGCTTCGGGGGCAAAGAATGCGGTGTCGGCTATTCCTGTGCTTGCCAGGTACGCCTGGGCTTTAGCGGCGACATTCCGTGGATCCCGGGAGTAGGGCTCACCGGTGAACGGATCCACGATGGAGAAGTTCAAAACTAGGGTCTTTCTCGAGCGGAATGGGTCGACGAACGCGGTACCCACGTCCGGCATCAGCTTCATATCAGACTCGTGGATCGCCTGGAAGCCGCGGATGGACGATCCGTCGAACATCAGCCCCTCCGTGAACGCGTCTTCCGTAAACGCGGCCGCTGGGATCGTGAAATGCTGCATGACCCCCGGCAGGTCACAAAAGCGCACATCGACAAACTCGACCGCCTCGTCCTTGGCAAATGCCAGAGCTTCAGCCGGGTCTTTGAACATCGTTTCTCCTAGTCAGGTGACAGTGGGTGGGCTGTGGTGCAACGCGTGACACAGTAGGGATAGGCGGTGTCGCCTCAGTGTCGCGAGAGTTTCGGCCACGTTACGAAGGGGCGATGGACCGCCTCCGACCAGCAACGTCATCGTCCGCGGAAGGCCTTGCGGTCCGGCCGGATGCGCATGGGGTCGATCCCCTTGGGTATCGGCGCCTTGAGCCCGCCGATCGCTTTGAGGCGGTTCTGAACCACCGCCACCTCAGCTTTCGAGAGCTTGGGGCGTTGGCGTTGGATTACGCGGGCCAGCTTGCGCAACGGGACTTGCCCCTCGTCGCGGCCAGTCGTGAGGACGATGACGGGCACGTCCGGGGCAACCCGCGTCACCTTGCGCTTTTCCGCCTCGACCAGTTTGGCGACGCGGTTAGGAGGCGCGCCCTCGGCTATCAGCATCACCCCGGGCCGGCCGATGCCCCGAAACACCATGGCGTGGGATTTGGGGTCGAGGGCGACGGGGTCTTCCTCGAAGCTCCAGCCGCGCCGGACTTGTCCTATCGCCGCCGATGACGCACCCTCCTGGCCTTCGATACGCGAGTAGGCGGCGCGCTCGGCGCGGTTCATCAGCAAGTACATGGCCCCGAGGAGACCCGTCGGGGTGCCCAGGACCCCCATGTAGATGGCGTGCCCCCTCCAACCGAAGAGCCCGATCAAAACGGCGACACCGACAACACCGAGGAACACCAGCGCCATCCACAACCAGATCAGAGGCTCGACCTTGCGGGTCATCTGGAAGACCTGCCAGATCTGCTTAAACCAACGGGTCTTCTTTGGTTTGGCCGCCTTGGCTGCGCGCTTTGCCGCGCGTTTCTCGGTCCGGGTGGCGGGCTGCGTGGGGGTCGGGTCTGAGCTGCGTGGGCGAGAAACCATAATGGCTCATCCTACCCGGGGCGTGGTTAGCGCCAGTCGGTGCCCGATGGCGGTACCGCCCCTGGATGGACCTGTCGATGGGTGGGGATCATCGGCCCTATCGGGCCTTCGACACCGCTCATAGAGCGGCGTCGAAGGCGCCGGATTCGATGCGGGCCCGGACCATGGACAAGAAGCGGCCCGCGTCCGGGCCGTCCACCAGACGGTGGTCATAGGAGAGGGCGAGGTACGCCATCGACCTCAGAGCTATCGCGTCGTTGCCCGCGGCATCGGTGATGACGACCGGGCGTTTGACGACGGCGCCGCACGAGAGAATAGCCACCTGAGGTTCGTGGACGATCGGCGTCTCGAAGAGGGCATCGCCCGTGCCGGGGTTGGTCAAGGTGAACGTTCCGCCCGCGAGTTCGTCCGGCATGACGGCGTTCTCGTGGATGCGTCCCGCCAAGTCCGCGATCGACCTGGCCAACCCGGCCAAGCCCGTGGCACCGGCGTCCTTGATGACGGGCGTGACCGGCCCGAGCGGCGTGTCGACCGTGAACGCGACGTTCTCAACCGCGTGATACCGCACTTTGTCGCCGTCGAGAGTGGCGTTCAAGCTCGGATTGGCCTGAAGCGCTTCGACTGCCGCCAAGACGAAAAACGGCAGGAACGTGAGATCGATCCCTTCGCGTTCGCGGAAGGAATCGCGCGCGGAGTCGATCAGGCGCGATATGCGAGTGACATCGACCTCCGCCGTGGCGGTGACTTGGGCGGTCGCGCGAAGCGACGAGACCATCCGTTCGGCCATCGCCGAACGCTGCCACGAAAGCGGCTCAACCGTGCCGCGCTTGCCGCTGGCGCGGGCCGGACCTGCTTCTAGGCCCGGTTGCCCAACTGCGGAGGGTGAGGGTTGGTCGGCCTTCAACACAGCGGTGCCGAACGAGTTGGCCCCGCCCGTGGCAAGACCGTCGCCGGCGACAGACACGCCGTCCTGTCCGGGGCCGGCGAAAACCGCGCCGCCTGCCTCTGGCGCTGCTCCTCGTTTCGGCCCAACTTTCGCGGCCTCTTCCGCGGCCAACCTTTCGGCCTCAGCCTTCGCGGCCTCTTCCGCGGCCAACCGTTCGGCCTCAGCCTTCGCGGCCTGTTTCTCCACGTCGTCTCGGCGGATGCGGCCGCCCACGCCGCTGCCCGGCACGGTCGCCAAGTCCACGCCGCGTTCGTCGGCTAGCTTGCGGACCAGGGGCGTCACGTAGGCCATCGGCTTTGGGATCGATCCCGTCAGCGGGCCCGATGGCGGCAGGTTCGAGTACCTGGAGACCGTGGGGGAGGAAACGATGTCTGGCTTAGGCACGGCTCGCGGCGCGGCCGCCGATGGCGCAGAAAGCGTCGATGGGGAGGTGGCGTCACTGCCCGTGGGGGTAAGCGCCGCGAGCGGCGATGCCGGGTCCGCCTCGCGGGCGGGGGAATCAACCGCATCCGGGTCCGCGGTCTCGATACCCACCCCCAGGCCGGCGACAGGCGTTCGTGGGCGGGCCCCGGCCGCTGGGGAGTAGCCGGGTTCGGAAAGGGCACTCGGGGGGGGACCGACGACAGTGCCAGGAACGCCCCCGTCGAAGGAACGCAACCCGTGGGCGGACCCCGCGGGCACAGCGTACGGCGGCGCGGCCGAGCCGGCGCTGGCAGGGGTTGGGTCCGGGTGCGCCTTTTCGGTCCGTTCGGCTTCCACCGTGGAGGCGCCTTCGGACGCTCCCAAGGTGGGTGGCACGATTGGGTTCGCCGCCCAGGCCCCTGGCGCTGGAGCCGGTGCGGTGCGCCCGGTTTGGGGCGCCGGATCGGCAGTGCGCCAAACACCCGATTGATCGAAGCCTGAGAGCGGCAAGACACCGGCTGGCGGTGTTAGGACAGTCCAGGAATCGCCATCGGACGCGGCCTGGCGGTCCTGGGTGGACGCCAAGGGAAAGGCCGTGGATTCCGAAACGGGGGGCAGGGATGCGGTCTCCTCAACCCCGTCCCCAAGCTCCTCGACCCCGTCCCCAAGCGCGTCGGGAGCCCCACCCTTCAACCCCCCCGCGTCTAACCGGTCTGGCCCTTCAGCCAACGGCTCGGGCTCGGCGGGAGCGTCATCGGCGGCGATTTCCGCGAGCACCGCCCCCACCTTGACCGGCTCATCCTCTTGGACCAAAACTGAGCACACGACCCCCGCGACAGGGCTCGGGATCTCGGTGTCCACCTTGTCGGTAGAAATCTCCACGAGCGGCTCATCCACTTGAACGCGGTCGCCGAGCGCCTTCAACCAACGGGTGACTGTTCCCTCGGTGACGCTCTCGCCCAACGCTGGCATCGGGACAGGTGTGGCCATGTCGCTACTCCATTCCTTCCTCGGGGGCCCTAGGTGTCAGCCGTGGGCGTGGAGGGGTTTACCCGCCAAGGCAAGGTGGGCTTCGCCCAGCGCCTCAGTTTGGGTGGGGTGCGCGTGGACGAGGGCCGCGACTTCCTCGGGGAGCGCCTCCCAGTTGACAATGAGTTGGGCCTCGCCAATCAACTCTCCGGCCCTGGACCCAACAATGTGGATGCCTAGAATCGGGCCGCCATCGACCCGAATCACTTTGACCATGCCAGAGGTGCCAAGCACCAGCGAACGGGCGTTGCCGCCCAGAGTCTGAGTCTCGACCGCGATCCCGTCCGCGCCGTAGCGGGCCACCGCCTGGGCCTCCGTCAGCCCCACCGAGGCGATTTCCGGGTCGCAATACGCGATGCGCGGAATCCCCGAATCGACCAGGGGCGGCACCTCCAGCCCGGCAATCCTCTCAGCGACCGCAATGCCCTGCGCGAACCCTCGGTGAGCGAGTTGCGGACCCGGCACGATGTCGCCAATCGCCCAAATGCCATCCACCCCGGTGCGGCACTGCTCATCGACGATGACGTACCCCCGCTCCACGTTCACGCCTTGGTCTTCGAGACCGAGACCCTCCGTGTTCGGGGCGCGCCCCACGGCCACCAAGAGGATGTCGGTATCCAGCGTGCCGCCATCGGACACGGTGACGTGGACACCCGTAGTGTCTTCGGTCACATCCGTCACGGTGACACCCGTCTTGGTGACGATGCCGCGGCGCCGGAAAGCGCGTTGGAGCAACTTGGATGAGGCTTCGTCTTCGTAGGGAACCAACCGGTCCACGGCCTCCACGAGCGCAACCTGCGCGCCGAAGGAACGCCACAAAGACGCGAACTCGACGCCGATCATCCCGCCGCCCAGGATGACGGCCGTACGGGGGATCCAATCCATACCGAGGGCCTGATCGGAAGTGATGACATGGCCGGCGATCTCCAGCCCGGATGCGACCCGCGGGCGCGATCCGGTGGCGACCACAACGTGGCGCGCGGTGATGGTCTGGCCGTCCACGTCCACGGCGCCCGGTGCCTTCACGGTGCCGATGCCGGAAACCACCCGGATCCCGCGATGCTCGATCAGGCCGGTGAGGCCCTTGTACAAGCGCTGGACCACACCGGCCTTGAACTGATTGACACCTTCGATGTCGATCCCTGCCAGCGTCGCCTGGACACCGAGCCCAGGGCCTGAGCGCACCGCGTCTGCGACCTCGGCCGCGTGGAGCATCGCCTTGGTTGGGATACAGCCTCTGTGCAAGCAGGTCCCGCCAATTCGGTCGGCCTCGACAAGAATCGCGGTCAAGCCGAGCTGCACGGCGCGCAGAGCGCACGCATAGCCGCCGCTACCGGCTCCAAGGATGACAACATCGGCCTCGACGCTGGCGTTGGTCACGGGTCAGGTCTCCTCAATCGAGGGTCGGAATCTTGGCGGGGCCGTGGGCCCCGGCGACTATCCTGGCACGCCCAGCGGCGACTTGGCGACGCCGCGACGGGCCCGATGCCGCGACCACCCGGGTAATGTTGACGTCCATGGGCCTGTTCTCCCGGCGATCGAAGCGACCGCCAAGCGACACGCCGGAAGGATCGGCCCGAGAAGCGCGACGCGCCACCACGCAGCATCTATCCCAATTCGTTGCCACACGCACCGGGGTTGAGGCCTACATCGAACCCCCTAACAGCCAGACTCAAACCACGATCCTGCTGATCGCGACGACGGGGGAGTGGACTCGCCGCAAAGTCCCCGATGCCAAGGCGGCCAGGCAGCTTGCCGCAGAACTGAACATACCGGTGTACGACGTCAACTTCACGGGCTACCCGCAGCGTTTTCGCGACTGGAACAGCGCTCAGGCGCGCCGCCAACCCAACCGGTAGCCCGACCGATTCACCGACCGGGCCGCCGGGTCAGCGTTTCGACGTGCGAGGCCACCTCAAGCAGAGCGGCCAACCCGCTCATCGCCACCGCCGCGGGCAAGATGCCTGCGCCAAGCCACGGTGTCGCCACCACCGCCGCGATCAACGCCAGGGCCGCCGAATTGGCCCACCGGGACAAGGTGACCCGCAGCGCCATCCACCAAACGCTCAACGTGAAAACCGCGACCGGAATCGTGACTGTGGCGGCCGCCGCCACCGGGCCGAGCGGCCCTTTGCCCTCCACCGCTTGGATCATGACATCGATCCCCGAGCTGAACGCGCCGACCGCTGCGAACACCACGTAGTGGAGGTAGCCGAACCCAAATGCCGCGCCGATGGTGCCCAGATGCTGATGCATGGGGCGCGCGAAGTAGACCCACCACATGGCGGCAGCGAGTATCAGGCCGGCGGCCGCCATCGTCAGCAGGCCTACCGGGTGACGAGACGAACCCGTGGCGTCGATAACTGCGTTGGCCGAGGCGAGGATGGACTCGCCTAACACAATCAACGTGAACAGACCGTAGCGTTCGGCTATGTGCCGCGGGTGCCATGGGATATGGCGTCGCCATTGCGCCAACGGCGGGATCGCCACCTCGAATGCCACGAGCACTGTGAACGTCCAAAGGCCCCAAGACCCCGGCGTCCACCACATCCGCACCAGCCACAGCATTTGGACGATGGCGATCCCTCCGGCCCAACGCCACGCCACGCCGCGATATCCCTGAGAATCCGATCCAGCCCGTAGCCATTGCGCCACCATCGCGAGCCTGACCAGGACGTATCCCTTGGTGACGAGTGAAAAGTCGAGGTCGGTCATGGCGGGCCGAGCACCAGCGGCGATAATCAGTGCGCCCCCCATTTGAACGATCGTGGTTAGGCGGTAGAGCCAATCGTCTGTGTCGAAAGCGGATGCGAACCAAGTGAAATTCAGCCACGCCCACCAGATAGTGAAAAACACCATCGCATAGGAGAGGATGGCGCGCGGAATCTGCCCGTGGGATTCCACGGCAAAAAGCCCCGCCGAAGAACCGGCCACCGCGACCGTGAACACCAGGTCGAAGAAGAGCTCCATAGGGGAGGATGCGCGCTCCTCCTGCCCCGGATCTCGCGGTAGCATCCGCGAGAGGCCGAAGCGCGCCGGCACCGGCCCGGGGTTCACCGTGCGGCGAGGGCGGCTACTCCGACAATCCCAGCTGTGTTGCGCAGCTTGGCCGGGATGATCGGCGGGCGCAGTTTAAGCAGCGGGAGGAACTTCTCGTGCTCTCGCGACACACCGCCGCCCACCACGAACAGGTCGGGGTGGACCAGATCATCGACCACCGAGAAATACCTTTGGAGGCGCGCCGCCCACGCTCGCCACGAGAGGTCCTCGCGTTCCTTGGCGGAAGACGCCGCACGCTTTTCGGCGTCGTGGCCGTCAATCTCCAGGTGTCCGAGTTCAGTGTTCGGCACAAGGTTGCCGGCAAAGATCAACGCGGAGCCGATGCCGGTCCCAAGGGTCATTACCAGCACCGCTCCATCCACACCTTTGGCGGCGCCGTAGCGCACCTCGGCGTAGCCAGCGGCATCGGCATCGTTGGCGAGGTGGATGCGCCGGCCCGTTGCTCGATGCACCAGCTTCACTAGGTCGGCTCCCACGAACGATTCGTCTAGATTGGCCGCGGTCGCGGTGACACCCCCGAAAACCACCCCTGGGTAAGCCACCCCGATGGGTGTGTCCGGGGCCAGATCGAATCCGGCGATGACTTGCCCAATCACGTCCACCACTGCTTGTGGGGTGGCCGGCCTGGGGGTTTTGATTTTGATCCTGGGACGCGCGAGTTCGCCTGTGGACAGATCGACCGGCGCACCCTTTATGCCGGATCCGCCGATGTCGATCCCGAAGGCGATCTTTGCTTCGGGGGACGCTTGGGTCGAGGTGGTAGTCATGGCAGTGTCAGGACCTCCGCTCCTTTGTCGGTGACCGCGATGGTGTGTTCGAATTGAGCCGTCATAGAGCCGTCGGCGGTCAGGACGGTCCAGCCATCGTCCCAAACGCGCCACCGGTGTGTGCCCAGAGTAAGCATAGGTTCGATGGTGAACACCATCCCAACCTCAATGATGTCGCCGAAGAGAGGCGCGGCATCGTAGTGGGGGATCACCAATCCCGAGTGGAAGGCCTCGCCCACTCCGTGCCCCGTGTAGTCGCGAACCACTCCGTAGCCGAACCGCTTGGCGTACGAGGCGATGACCCGGCCGATCACGTTTACGGCTCGGCCCGGCCGGACCGCGCGGATCCCTCGCCACATCGCCTCGTGCGTCCGTTCTACCAGGTCGCGCGTGGCCGGGGCCACGTCTCCCACAAGGAAGGTCGCGTTCGTGTCGCCATGCACACCGTCGATATAGGCGGTGATATCGATGTTGACGATGTCGCCATCGTCCAATTTGGTTGAATCTGGAATCCCGTGGCAGATGACTTCGTTTATGGACGTACACACTGACTTCGGGAAGCCTTTGTATCCCAGGGTGGACGGATAGGCACCGTGAGCGATTAGGTAGTCGTGGCCTATGCCATCCAGCTCATCGGTGGTCACGCCCGGCACGGCGGCTGCGCCCACACGCTGGATCGCGCGGGCCGCAATGGCGCTGGCCCGCCGAATCCGCTCAATGGTGGCCGAGTCCTTGACCTCCGAACCCGGCCACGGCTCCGAATCGGGTTGGTCCTTACCCACGTATTCCGGCAGGACGATGCCGGCCGGCACCTCCCGCGGCTCGCTCACCCGGCCGGGACGCAGGGGTGTGGGTGTGGGTGTCATGGGCGCTCGCCTCAGTCGGTCAGTAGGAGTGGTCTTGGTCAGGATAGGCGCCCGCGCGCACCGCGCGGGCATAGGCCGTCGCCGCAGCCGATAGCTCTTCGCGGGCCCGCCCGAACGTCCGAACGAACCGGGGTGGGGCCGCGGTCAACCCGGCCATATCAGTCCACACAAGCACTTGACCGTCGCAGTCCGGTCCGGCCCCGATCCCGATGATGGGCACGCTCAGGTGAGCGGTGAGGGCCGCCGCCACCCCGGCCGGCACCAGCTCCACGACAATCGCGCTCACCCCGGCCTCGACCAGCCTCTCGGCGTCCGCGGTCAGCCGGTCCACGTCCGCCTGGTCTTTGCCTTGGATGCGGGCCCCGCCCATGGCGTGAACGGACTGCGGCGTGAAACCTAAGTGGCCGAACACCGGCACCCCGGATTGGGCGATCAACCTCACCTGGGGAGCCACGCGCGCCCCGCCCTCGAACTTGACCGCGTGCGCCCCGGCCTTCATCAGCCGAGCCGCCGAGGCGAACGCTTGCGCTGGGGACGCCTCGTAGGTGCCGAACGGCAGGTCCGCAACGATCAACGCCCGGTGTACCGCCGTGGCCACGGCCCGGGTGGCGCGTTCCATGTCTTCCAGTGTGACGGCTAGGGTGCTTGGCAGGCCCAACATCGTGTTTCCAATGGAATCTCCCACGAGCAACAGGTCGATGCCGGCGGTGTCGAACACGCTGGCGCTGGCGGCGTCG
>JAIRXV010000028.1 GCA_031268115.1 Bifidobacteriaceae bacterium | reverse complement strand
CGACGCGAACGCGACCGTGGCCCAAGTCCAAGCCGCTTCCGCCGCGCTCGGCCGGGCCTTGGCTGGGCTGGTTCCGGCGCCCGCGCCGGCGCCCGCCCCGCCAGCAGCAACTCCACCGGTTCCGGCCCCGCCTGAAGATCCGCCGCCGTCCACCGAGAATCGGGGCGAAGCCCCAGTGGTCGCGCGGGTTGAAGCAGCCCAAAGGTCAGTTGTTTTGACCAAGGGCGCCTCGATCACGATCTCCGCCGGGGCATACCTGGCCGACGGAACGAAAGCCGCTGCAAAACCGGCTTGGTCTTCGTCCAAGACTAAAGTCGTGCGGGTTTCGGCCTCAGGCAAGATCACCGCCCGGGCACTCGGGAGGGCGACTGTCACATTGAAGGCGGGCGCGAAGGCGACGAAGATCGCGGTCAAGGTTGTCGCAAAGCGTCAACCCAAGGTGTCCGCGGTTAAGGCGACAGGTATCCCGAAGACTCTCGCGGTGGGTAAGACCGCGTGGGCCACCGGCCTCTACAGTCCCGCGAACGCGACAGGCGTCAAGATCCGGTACACCAGCAGCAACCCGAAAGTCGCATCCGTGGACAAGAACGGAGCAATCAAGGCCGTCACTAAGGGCACGGCCCGGATCGCGGTCAAGGCCGGCGCCAAAGCCAGGACCTACACGGTCACCGTCAATTGACGGTGACCCTTGGGGTGGCGCTGAAGGGCGCCACCCCAAGGGCGCCAGTTCCCGGCTGGTGCTGCCAAGCGACCGGCCCGCCTATCGCCAACAACACCTCGCTGTCAACGTGAGCGGGAGGGGCCTTTACTGCCCTTCGCTCAATCGTCTTCTTGTTTATCCTCGGGGCTTTCGCAAACGATCTTGTTGGTGGGTTGGTAGGTCCACGTCCAAGTTTGGGTGTCTTGGACTTCGCCATCCAAGCTCAACGTACGGGTGTAGTCCACCGTAAAACCAGATGAACCCGCCGCCTGCGCTTGGCAGTTAGGACCGGCCGGTTTAGTGACGGTTTGGGTGGGCACCACATTTCGTTCCGGACCGATCACGCTTTCGACGTCCCAATACTTAGTGGACCACACCTCGACGTTGACCTCCAAAGACGGCGTCACCCAAGCCCGCAACAACAGACCGTACGGGGTGTTGTTCTTGAACTTGTTGTCGATGACCCCTTCCCACAAGGTCGCCTCCCGACCCTTGGGGTACCGGGAGAAATAGTTCTGGTGCGGCTGGTGCTCAACGTCTTCCATGCCCGCCAGGTGGGACGCGTTGTACAGCGTGGTCGAAAACTGCGACAGCCCCCCACCGATCCCCGTCGTGAGGACACCGGCCTCCACCACCCCTGCGTCGCTCCAGCCGTTCTCGTAGGTGCGCGGACCTAGTGTCTCGTTCAGCGAGAACGTCTCCCCCGGCTTGACCAGCACGCCCGTCACTTTCTCGGACGCCAGTCGCAGGTTCGCGGTCCGCCCGGCGTCCGCGTACGCCTGCGTGTGGGCCGCGCCCACAACCTCCCGGATGCCCAACTGTTCCAGCATCTCGGTGGACTGAGTCGGATCGACCTCGCGCATCGCACCCAAGGCAGTGCGGTCCGTGGTCGATTGGGCCGCGAGCGCCACCTCCGCCGTGATCGAGGCGAAATCCACGGTCCGGCCCGCTGTACCCGGGTCGATCGTCGGTTGACCGTCCACGAACACAAACTGCGCGTCCTTGGCTTCGGACTCAATGTCAGCGGGAAGGCGAGATCGGATGGCTTCGACAATGACGTCATCGTCCAGGTTGAGGCGAAGCGTGCCTTGGATCGGGCTGATCGACGCGGCCTCGCAAAGCACGGTGACCGGCAGCTCGACGCGCCGATCATCGATCGCCACAGTGACGGGACCGGACAGCAAGGGTTCCGCGATCTCGGCGGCCGCCCGCTCCAAGGCGGCCTCGTCAACAGTGGGCTCCACGGGGGCGGTGGGCAGCTCAAGCGGAGCCGAGGCCGCGAACCATCCCTCCGCGACGGCATCGGCGGCGGGCTCCACATCCAGGCGCCTTCCCTGCGTGGGCGGCGTGGTGGAAACGCCTCCGTTGGCTACAGAAATAGTGCCGTCAACAGGGACGATGGCGGTATCCTCGGCCAGCGCCGCCAAACTCGCCACCAGCGCCTCCCGATCCACCTCCACGGCGGGAGCGACCTCCCGGTGGCCGCTGGCGTGTTCCCACAGCACAAACGGGTCGTAAGAAAGGCCGGTCAGGGGCGCGATGGTTTCAGCGACCGAGAACGTTAGCCCGGCTGACGCCGGGTCGAGGGCCGCCGACGTGCCGTCGATCACAATCGCGACCCCTGAGGTCGCTTTCGGACCGAGCTCGGCCTCCAGCTTCGCGGCGGCCTCAGGCGCGGTCAGATGCGAGATTTCTACCCCTGCAACACTCACGCCGGCCGGAACGCGATCGGCCAGCCAATGCGCCAGCCAGACATAGCCCGCTACCGCCGCCGCGAACAGCACCACCCAGACGGTGGCTTTGATGACAGTTCCGGTGCGGCGCGGGCCGTTTTCGATGGTCAGTTGTGTGGTGTCGCCCATTCCGATGCCCTTCGTGGTTCTCAGTGACGAGGATCGAGTGAACCACCCGTCGCCTGGGTCCGGGCCGATTGTAAGCGCCCCCGACCCCGAACCCGCGCAACGACT
>JAIRXV010000010.1 GCA_031268115.1 Bifidobacteriaceae bacterium | reverse complement strand
ACCCTCCCGGCCCCGTGGCGCTTGGTGTTCGAACTGCGCTCGGCGGCCGATCCGACCTTGGTGGTCCCCGCGAGCCACGTGTGGGATTCGCCAGCGGCGTTGCGCCGCTGGTTGGGCCGGCCGGATGAGGTCCTGCTGGGCGAGCTTGGCCGGGCGAGCGTGGTCTACCCCGAGTTGGCCTCCGCGTTGAGGTCGGCGCGCCCCGAGGCCCTCGAGTTCGATGCCGCAGGTGTGGTCGATTTCCTGACTACCCGCGCGGATCTGCTGGAACAGGCCGGGTTTGAGGTGCTGATTCCGTCGTGGTGGGCCATGCGGCGCAAGCTGGGCCTCAAGGGCAAGTCAAGCCTGCCGCCCGAGGAGGGCGGCGTCACGCAGGGAATGTTCGGCCGCGATTCGCTGTGCGCGTTTTCGTGGGAATTGGCGTTGGGCGATGACCAGCTCACGGCTGAGGAACTTGAGGCTCTGGCGAACGCCAAGGTTCCGTTGGTGTTCCTGCGGGGCGAGTGGGTCGCTTTCGATCCGGAGCAGGTGCAGCGCGCCCTGGAGTTTGTGGCCAAAGCCGACGATGACGGTCAACGGACTGTCGCCGATGTCCTCGCCTTGGCCACTGCCCATCCTGACGACATCGACACCCCGCTCCCGGTCACGTCCGTGGAGGCGGATGGTTGGTTGGGTGATCTGCTGGCCGGACGCGCCGAATCGGCCGTGACCGCCGTGGACTTGCCACCCGATTTCGCCGCCGAATTGCGGCCCTACCAGGAGCGCGGCCTATCGTGGCTCGCGTTCCTTTCGCGGTTGGGGTTGGGCGCGTGCTTGGCGGATGACATGGGTTTGGGTAAGACGGTCCAAATGCTTGCCTTGGAGTCCGCGGAACGCTCCGCGCAGCCCGATGCCGGCCCTACCCTGCTGCTTTGCCCCATGTCTTTGGTCTCAAACTGGCATCGCGAGGCGGCGAAGTTCGCGCCGGGCCTGCGCGTGTACGTTCACCACGGTCCGGGGCGCGCTCGCGGCGACGACCTCGTGGCCGGCGCGGGTGGCGTGGATCTGGTGGTGACCAGCTATTACACCGCGGTGCGTGATCTGGACGATTTGGCGGGGGTGACGTGGGCACGGGTGGTCTTGGATGAGGCCCAAGCGATCAAGAATTCTCGATCGCAAACCGCTCAAGCGGTCCGGCAATTGAAGGCGCCCCATCGGGTGGCGTTGACTGGCACGCCCGTGGAAAACAAGTTGGCGGAGCTGTGGTCCATCATGGATTTCCTCAATCCGGGAATCCTGGGCGGTCCTGAGACTTTCCGGGGCCAGTATGCGCGGCCCATTGAACGCCAGGGCCTAGCGGAGCCGGCCGAGCGTTTGCGCCGTGTCACCCGCCCGTACATTCTGCGGCGCCTCAAGACCGACAAATCCATCATTGACGATCTCCCGGATAAGATCGAGATCAAGGAACGTTGCTTCCTGACTCCGGAGCAGGCCTCGCTGTATAAGGCAGTGGTCGATGAGATGCTGGACAAGATCGAGAACACCAAAGGGATTGAACGCAAGGGCAACGTCTTGGCGGCCATGACCAAGTTGAAACAGATCTGCAACCATCCGGCCCAATTGCTGCACGATGGTTCGCCCGTCGGACGGCGTTCGGGCAAAGTGATCCGGCTAGAAGAGATCTGCGAGGAGATTCTGGCCGAGGGCGATAAAGCTCTCCTGTTCACGCAGTTCACCGAGTTCGGCGATATGCTGGTGGGTCATTTGGGGGCGCGTTTTGGCCGGTCAATCGCGTACTTGCACGGCGGCACGCCGCGCGCTCGCCGCGACGAGATGGTGACCGCATTCGCCGCCGATGACGGCCCACCCCTCTTCTTGCTCTCACTCAAGGCGGGCGGCACGGGTTTGAACCTGACGGCCGCTAACCACGTCATCCACTTGGACCGCTGGTGGAACCCGGCTGTAGAAAACCAGGCTACGGACCGGGCGTTCCGCATTGGCCAGACCCGCAACGTGCAGGTGCGCAAGTTCATCTGCACCGGCACGCTTGAAGATAAGATCGATGAGATGATCGAGGCGAAGAAGGCGCTGGCGGAATTGGTGGTGGGGGACGGCGAGGGGTGGCTGACCGAGCTGAATACTTCGGAATTGCGGAATCTGTTCACGCTATCGCAGGAGGCAATTGGTGAATAGTTGGAGCGGATGGTATCCCCCACCGAGTCGGCCTATCGCAGTGGAGGGCGGCCTGAAGGCGCGTTCGCGGCGCGGCGCTATTGCCCAGACGTGGTGGTCGGAGCGTTTCATCGGTGCTCTGGAATCATACGGAATGGGTGGGCGCCTTTCGCGCGGACGGAATTACGCCCGCCGTGGGCAGGTGCTCGATATTGAGATCAACCCGGGTGCCGTGGCGGCTAAAGTGCAGGGTTCGCGCCGTCGGCCGTATTCGGTGCGCCTCGCGATCCGTCCCTTCGGGAAAGCCGATTGGGCCAGAGTGGGTCAGGCCCTAGCGGACGACGCGTGGTACGCGGCAAAGCTGTTGGGCGGCGAAATGCCGGAAGACATTGAGGATCTGTTTACGTCACTCGATCTGCCGCTCTTCCCGGAGACATCCCGGGAATTGGCGATGGACTGCACGTGCCCGGATTGGGAGGTGCCGTGCAAGCACATCGCGGCGGTGTCTTACCTGCTGGCGGAACAGTTTGACGAGGACCCGTTCAAGATCTTGGCGTGGCGGGGCCGCGACCGCCAGGAGTTGTTGGACTCGTTGGCGGCACTGCGAACGGGCGGGGTTCGGGCGGACCGCGAAGGCTCCGATGATTCCGGTCCTCCCCTGGCCGAATCCCTGGCGGAGTTCTTCGCGATGCGTGCCCCGCTGCCGCATCTGACCGCCACGCCCGGCCCCCCGGACGCCTTGCTGGACCAACTCCCGACCCTGGACATCTCGATCCGGTCCGTTCCCCTGGTAGAAGCCCTCCGCCCGGCCTACCGGGCGCTTGGCCCGGGCGGCGACGCCGAATAGCTGCGCCCCGAGGTGGCAACGCGATTCCCCATCGCCACAGGGATGCGGGCCGCGGCAGCGGCTACGGGCTCAGGCGTGGAGCGCGGGGGTACGGCGGCGCGGGATGAGGCGTGCCGAGTTGAGGATGAATGCGGTCTCGCTGCCGACGTGGATGAGCGCGGCCAGCACCGGCGATAGCAGGCCGAATGCGGCGAGCGCCATACCTATCAAATCCACGGCGATGGTGCCGACAAAGTTGAACATCACGATTCGCCGGGCGCGCCGGGCCACGTGAATGGTGCGAACCAGATCGTTGAGGTCGGAGCTGATGAGTACGATGTCGGAGCTCTCCCGGGCGATCTCGGTACCCGAGCCCATGGCGATGCCGACGTTGGCCCGCGCCAAGGCGGGGGCGTCGTTGACGCCATCGCCGACCATTGCGAGTTTCCGGCCGGCGGCGCGTTCGGCGTCGATTGCGGTGAGCTTTTCATCAGGCAGGAGGCCTGCGCGGACGTCGTCGATTCCAAGCTGGAGGGCGGTCGCCCGCGCGGCCGGGTCTTCGTCTCCGGTGACGATCATCGTCGCCAGGCCTTGGCGGTGAAGTTCGGCCACGGCCGGCTTCGCGGTCTCGCGGATCGTGTCGGCGAGCAGGACTGTGCCGGTGTACGTTCCGTCAATAGCGATGTGTACCGCTGTGGCCAGGCCTTGACCCTCTACGGCCTTGGGTGCGTCGGGGACAAGAACCCGGTTGCCCGCCGCGACGGTTCTTCCCGCGATGGTCGCAACGACTCCACGGCCGGGCTGGTAGGCAAAGTCGTCGGGGGTGCTGGCGGAAACGCCACGTGTGAGGGCGTAGGCGACGATGGCCTGGCCGAGCGGGTGCTCAGAGTATGTCTCGGCCGCTGCGGCCAGCGCGAGGAGGTCATCCTTTCTTGTTCCGCCTGCGGTTCGGATGCCAACGACGCAGGGCGTGCCGGTGGTCAGTGTGCCGGTCTTGTCGAAGACCACGGTGTCTACCGTGGAGAGGGCTTCGAGGTGGGCGCCGTCTTTGACGAACGCTCCCGTCCGTGCGATTCGGGCTATGGCGGCGAGCACCGCCAGTGGGGTCCCGGCAGCGATGCCGCAGGCGCCGGCCACCACGATCACGGCTATCGCCGCAGTTAGGTCCCGCGTGACAAGGTAGGTGGCGGATGCGCCGATGAACGCGAGGTAGACGAGGTAGGCGGCGAGGCGGTCCGCAAGGCGCTGAGCGGGCGGCTCGCAGGACTGCGCCCGTTTGACCGCCTCAACGATCCGCCCGTAGGAGGATTCGGCGCCGACCTGCTCGGCGTGTACCTCTACGGCGCCGACCTGATTGACTGACCCAGCGAACACTTCGTCGCCTGGCGCGATGTCAACCGGCAGTGGCTCTCCGGTGATCCGCGACTGATCCGCCGTGGATTCCCCGGCCAAGACGGTGCCATCGACTGGGATCCGCTCGCCGGGCGCGACAACGACCGTCTGCCCCTCAGCCACCTCGGCAAGCGGCACGGCGACCATGCCGTCACGCGTGCGAATCCGCACCGTTTCGGGAAGGAACGACATCAGGTCGGTCAGCGCGTCCCGTCCCCGGTCCATCGACAGGTCTTCGAGGATTTCGGCGGCGAGTACGAATGCGGTGATGACAAGCGAGGTCGTCCACTCGCCTATGGCTGCGGCGGCCGCAATCGCGATGAGCATGGATAGTTCCATACTCATCCGCCGGTGGCGGGCATCTTCGAACGCCTCCACCAGGATTGGCCAGCACCCAACAATCAGGCCCGCCACCCCCACCCCCGGGAGCGTTGGCAACGGCCAGGTGATCCCGGAGCCGACAGCGACTGCGCAGACGGCGACAAACGATGCCCGGATGAAATCTACGCGATTGATCTTGCGCCACAGGTTTGCTTTGGCGGTTTGAGGGATGTGCGCGACCTCGGGGTCGGCTTTGGCGCTCAACTCCCGTCCCCCGCCCTTAGATGATGTGCGGGGGCGGCGTCGATGACGTGCTGGGCCTGGAAGACAGCCTGTGTGACCAACTCGCTGGCATGCTCGTCTATCAGGGCGTAGAAGGCCCGGTTGCCCTCTTGGCGGGCGGCGACAATCTTGCCCCACCGCAGTTTCGCCAGGTGCTGGGAAACGACTGTCGGGGACTTGCCGACCTGTTTGGCTAGCTCGCCAACGGCCAGCTCGCCGCCGCGCAGCGCCAAGACGATGCGGACTCGGGTCGGATCCGAGAGCAGCGTGAACACCTCGGCGGCGAAGTCGGCGTACTGGCCCTCCAAGTCAAACATGCGCACCTTCGCATCTTCACTCATGCTTAGATACTAAGAGACTCTGGATCGAATCGCAATTCACCGACCCATTGACTCCCCCGTACGAAGCGCGCTAGCGTCCCACTTGAACGTTTCGTCCCTGTCGTCTTCGCCTCCATTGGAGGACATCGTGCGTTATCGGTTCGTCCGCATTGTCGGGGTCTTGGCTGCGTCGCTTCTTGCCGTGTCGGGCGTGGTAGTGCTGGCCGTGTCGCAGGCCGCCGCAGACCAGGGTGTCACTGGGACGGTAGTGGATTCGGCCGGTGCGCCGGTTTCCGGTATGCCGGTGGTGGTGTTGGCGGATGTCGCCGGTGAGGACGCAGAGGAAGCCGTGTGGGAACCGGTTACTTCGGTTGAAACCGACGCGAGCGGGGCGTACTCGATCGCGGGAGTTCAAGCGGGCTTCTATGTCGTGTATTTCGAAGGCCTGCCTAGGTTGGCGCCCCAGTATTACGACAAGGCTTCGACTTTGGCCGATGCCGAGTTGGTGACGGTTTCGGATTCGCGTGTCGCCAAGTTGCACCGCGCCGTGTTGCGGCCAGGTGGGCGGATGGCGGGCACGGTCGAGGTGGAGGGGGACGGCAACGCTGAGGGGTTGGAAGTGTCGGTCTTCTTTGTGCCAGATGGAAAGGACGGGGACAGCGCCTCGGATGGCGCGGCCTATGAGTTCATGGGATCGGGGCTGGTGGGTGCGGATGGGGCTTTCGCGATCGACGGCTTGCCAGCTGGGGCCTATGCGGTGAGTATCGAGTCAACGGATTCGATCCTGGGGTGGCAGACCGACCCGGGCGAGGAGATCGCCATCGGCGGCGGGAAAGAAACCGAGCTAGGGACGGTCAAACTGAACGCGGCCGGCCAGCTTAGGGGGTCCGTGGTGGACGATTCGGGTGAGCCGCTCGCGGATCTAGATGTGAGCGCCGTGCGGTATCCCGATGGCCTCGATGGGGAAGGGATGGTGTGGGCGGATGCGGTCACCGATGGCGCCGGTGCCTACGAGTTGGTTGGTCTGCCAGCGGGGTCGTATGTTGTCGAGGTCGATCCCGGGCCGGACCGGTCGGTTGTCTACTACCCGGGCGTGGAGGACTTAGCGGACGCCGAGGCGACTGAGGCGGTGGCGGGCGCGGCCCGCGAGGTGGGGCCAGTGGTGTTGGCCACGCCAGGTGCCCTGGCCGGGGATGTGTTGGATCCTTCAGGCCGTCCCGCGGTCGGGATCGATGTGACGGTGTTCGCCTATGCGGGGGTGGACGAGGACGGTTACCCGGCGTGGGCGCCCGGCCAGGCGGGTGTGACGGGGACCAACGGTTCCTACCTGGTCGATGGCGTTCCCGCGGGGTCTTACAAGGTGTGGTTCGACGGTGGGGATGGCTACGTCTCGGAGTATCTGGGCGGGGAGTTCGAGGAAGACGCCACGGTGTTTGAGGTGTTGTCGGGGGAGGTGACGCAAGCGGACCGGATGTCGTTGCACGATGCCGCCGCGGTTGCCGGGCGTGTGGTGGACGCGGGCGGGGAACCGTTGGCGGATGTCGAGGTGTCGGTGGCCGAATACCGCCAGTACACCGCCGATGAGGACGACTGGGATCTGTCGGGGGTCACCGAGACCGATTCTGACGGCTACTACACCCTGGCCGGTCTGAGGGAGGATACCTACGGGATCGACTACACCTTGGATGTCGAGGTCGACGCCGCCGAGCCGGAGGACGAGGCCGTATCCGAGGATGAACAGCTCGGCCTCGACGAGGAGGAGCAGGAGCCTGAGGTCTTGGAGGCATATGTCGGGGTAAAGGTTTTCGCGGGGACAACCCTGGGTGTACCCGATGTGGCGTTGACGCAAAGCGCTGGGGAGGGGACGGGTCTGCCACCGAGTCCGAAGGAAGCCTTTCCCGAGGATTCCGCTGAGACTTTGGGGGGTGGGCAGGACTCGGCGGACGATGACGTTCCGGTCTCCTCTGGTGAAGCCCCAGTGCAGGGTGAGGAAACGTCGCAAGCACCGCGGGACGGGACCCTTGGGGACCCGATGAGTGCCGAGCCCAACGATGACACGGTTGCGGTGGTGTTCGATCCGCAACAGGTACTGGTGCGCGGTCAGGACGGTGAGACGGTCACCGCGCCCACGGTGTCGATCAACCCCGGGGTGTCGGTTGCACCTGAGACGGCTGAGGTGCTGGGGTTGCCAGCCGCATCGCTGCCAGCGGGGCTGGCGCCGAGCGTCGGGGCGGGTGGCGCGGTTTCAGGCCAAGGCGATCCAGGCTCCGGCGCCGAGGCGGCTCCTGGTGCCGGGGCGGTCGCGCAGTTGCCGGTGTCCAAGGTGTTGTTGGCGAAGAATCGTGTGAACGCGAAGAGGGGCAAGTCGGTCGTGGTCCGTGTCCGGGTCGAAACCGCTGGCGATCCAGGGGGTGGCCATGTGGTGGCCACTTTGGGAACCAGGGCGCTCGGCAAGGCGCGTGTGGCCGCGGGCGGGTGGACAAGACTCACGATCAAGCCGAAGGGCCTGCGGGTGGGCAGGAACGTCATCGTCCTGCGATATACGGGCGGTTCGGGCGCGGCCACGTCGCGGGCGGTGCGCCTGACAGTCGCGGTTAAGCGATAAGGACAAGGAGAACAAGCTATGGCAATCAACCGGCATTCTCGCCGTCTAGTCGCGTGTGGCGCGCTGGGCGCGCTCGTCGCTGTCGGCTGCCCGGGTCTTCAGGCGTGGGCAGCGGTGCCTGACGCTGTGACCACGCCTATCGCCTTTGAGTCGGGTGGCGGGGTGAACCCGCATTTGTTCACGATCGACAACGATGTGCGCTCGGTGACAGTGATGGTGCGCGGCGCCGCGGGTGGGACGGCGCCAGACAGACCCGCTGACGACGCGTTCGGTGGGACTGGCGGGTTTGGGCATGAGGTGACCTGGTCGTTCGATGTGACCCCGGGAGAAGTCCTTGAGGTGTATGTGGGGCAAGCCGGGTTGGCGTCGGCCGGTAACGCCGGCGGCGGAGGCGGGGCGTCTTCGGGTGTGTTGGGTTTGACGGGTGGCGCAGGAGGTGCGGGGAACTCAACGGGAGCCAGCGGAGGCGCGGGTGGCGGTGAGGCGAGTGCGATCCGGCGTGCTGGGTCCACGGAGTGGCTCGTAGTGGCCGGCGGCGGTGGGGGCGGCGGGGGCGCGGGCTTGGTTCCTGCCGATGCCGGGGACTACGCCGATGGTGGGGACGGCGGCACCGCCAGCGAACAAGGCGCGGAAGGCGATGGGGACGCCGGTGGCGCGGGGGGCACGCCGGGCGCCCAGAATGCGCTGGAGCAGGCGGGGGGTGCGGGCCTCGCCGGTAGTTGCGGCGGTGGCGGTGGCGGCGGTGGCGGTGGCTGGCTCCGACCCGGTGGTGGCGGTGGCGGCGGTGGGTCGGGCGCTGTGGGTTGTGGCGACCCGACGGGCGGTGGGGGCGGCGGCGCTGGAGGAGCATCGTATGTGTCGGCGCAGATCAACCAAGCCGCCAATCCGGTCCAGCCGGCGGTCGCGGCAGAGATGGGCAACGGGTTCGTTTCGATCACGCAGTTCTACACCTACACGTCGGTCACATCGCTCGAGTTCGTCCCGGGTGTGGCGTGGCGGGCCAATCCTGTCACCGTGCGGGTGACGGCCAGCAACGGCATGGATCCCGAAGGAGAGGTCGCACTCAAGGCGTTCTCCCAAACCACTGGTGCTGTTATCGAGCTGGGCAGCCGGATGGTTGAGGCCGGGCAGGCACGGTATTACCCAGCCTTGCCGGCGGGCGCCTACGACGTTGAGGCGCGGTTCACACCCAGTCCGGACGCGAACCTCGAAGGGTCGTGGTGGAGCGGGCAGTACACGGTCGGCAAAGCGGACACGGACACGCAGGTCGGGCTTGAGTCAGCCAACACGGCAGTTGCTGGTGAGCCGTTGACGGTGACTGCCCGGGTCGCTGTGCCCGATACCGGGCCTGACGCCCTTGGGTCCGTTCAGTTCTCGCTTGACTCCTCCGCCATCGGCGATCTGGCAACGCTCAGAGACGGTCAAGCGACCCTGACCCTGACCCCGACAGGCGGGAACCACCGGATTGCCGCCTCCTATGGAGGCGATGGTTCTTACCGAGGTAGCGATTCCGCCGTCAAGCAGGTGAGCGTGGAGCGGGCCGCGAGCACGTCCCAGTTGACGGTGTCGGACGCGACCGGTTCAACCGGGAATGACGTGGTCGTGGATGTGGTTGTGGCGCCGCCGCCGGGCAACGCTTTGGTCCCGGGTGGGAATGTCGCGGTCTATGACAACACGGGTGGGAATGTGGTGGCTGGGCCGTTGACGCTCGACGCGCAAGGTGCGGCTCGGGCGTTTCTGCGGTTTGTCAAGGGAACACACCGACTTTTCGCCGTCTATGAGGGTGACTCGAATTTCTTGGCGTCCTCTTCGGCGGCTTCGTTGAGCGATATCGAGGGTCAAACGACAAAGGTGTCTGTGGCGTCGTTGGGTTCGCCGTCTCTCAAGGGCGAGGCGGCCCGCTTTAGGGCGAGCGTCGCGATCGCCAACGGCCCGGCAGCCGGAACTGCTGTGGCTAGCGGCCTGGTTCAGTTCGCGGTAGACGGGGAACCGGAGGGCACGGCGGTGGCCGTTGTGGGCGGACAGGCCACGGTGGACGTGGTCCTTGCCGCGACCGGGCAATACCAGGTGTCCGCGCAATACCTAGGCGACTTGGTGTACGAGCCGGCCGCCAGCGCTTTGGCGGCTCAGATCGTCGTTGCGCCGGAGGTGTCGGTGGGGTTGACAGTCTCGCCGCAGTCTCCGGGGGTGATTGGTGAGGATGTCCGGGTGACGGCGACCGTGGAGCCGAGTGCATTGGGTGTGGCGCCGCTAACTGGGGTTGTGCAATTCCTGGTCGATGGCGTGGGGCTGGGCGGTGTGGTCTCCGTTTCGGGGGCCACTGCCTCGACCGCGGTCCAGGGCCTATCGGCGGGTAGCCACACCATCCAGGCCCGCTATACCGGCGATTCGCATCACGATGCCGCGAACAGTGGGCTATTGACCTACGTGGTGGTGTCCCCGGGTGCCGCCGGGGTGAGCGTCGGG
>JAIRXV010000337.1 GCA_031268115.1 Bifidobacteriaceae bacterium | reverse complement strand
GATCACATCGGCCCTGGACGTGTCCGTGCAGGCACAAGTCCTGAACGTGCTGCGCTCCATCCTGGCCGCCGAACACCGCTCCATGCTGTTCATCAGCCACAACCTGGCCGTGGTCCGCTACATCTCAGACTTCGTGGTGGTGATGCGGGACGGCGTCATAGTCGAACAGGGCGACACGGCACAGGTTATGAACGCCCCGACCCACCCCTACACCCAGGCTCTGCTCGCCTCGGTGCCGAGCTTCAAACGCTGACGCCGCGCCGCCCGGGCGCGTTCGGGCGGCGCGGCGGCCCCCTTGGCGGGGGGGAGACCTGCGCGGACGGGGCATATGCCCGCGCAGGTCGGTCCAGTTGTGCCCCTACAGGCCCGTGAGGCGGATACCCACGTGGGGGCGGGAGTAGCGGCGGTTCATGCCGATCAGCAGCGGAGTCAGAGCTTCAATCGTAGCGGCGAAACGCAAGGGGCCGGCATCGTGCGCGGTGACCCCAATCTGCTCGGCCAACGCGCCAACGGCACGTTTGGCGTCTTTGTCGTCGCCAACCATGAGAGTCTCTGCCTCCATGGGGGCGTCGATAGGCGTTAACAGACTAGCCGCAATCGAGTGGAAGGCGGCCACAACGCGGGCGCCCTCCCCCAACACCGCGAGGGTTTGGGCCGCGTTGCTGCCCTCGGGCGGCGGATCGTAGCGCAGCGGCCCAAATGCCATCGGCACGCTCACGTCCAACACCGGCAGACGCCGGAGGGGATCGGCCAGTGCCCGCAACGTCCCCAAGTGGGCGGTCCCAGGAACGGTGAGGATCGCCATCGTCGCCTCGGTTAGGGCCGCGGCATTCGTTTCGCCGACGATGCCGTCCCTCCCGGTCAGCTCCCGGGCGCGGGCGGCCGCGGCGGTCGCCTTGGCGGACTGGCGAGAGCCGAGGCGAACCTCGTGCCCCGCCTTCGCCAGACGCAGCGCTAAACCGAAACCCATCGCGCCGGTGCCCCCGACGATGGCGATCCTCACAGGTCAAACCCCGTTCCCAAGTCCTCGTCAGTCAATCGCCACCACCGCTTCAACTTCTGTGGCGATCGAAAACGGTAGCGAAGCGACCCCAATCGCGGAGCGGGCGTGGACCGCGCCCGGGCCGAACACGGCGAGTATCAGGTCGCTTGCGCCATCGGCCACGTGGGGGTGGTGTTCGAAATCCTCGGTGGCATTGACCAGGACCAAGAGTTTCAAGAAACCCCGGATTCGGCTCAGTTGACCCAAGTGGGCTTTGAGGGAGGCGAGCACGTTGAGGCAAGTCAGTTTCGCGGCCTCATAGCCGTCGGCCTCGGTGAGGTCCAGTCCGACTTTCCCGCGTATCTGGACTTTGCCGTGCAGCATTGGCCCGTGGCCGCTGACGTAAGCCGTGGCGCCCTCCACGCGCACGGCCACATAGGCGGCGGCCGGGGGGAACGGATCGGGCAGCGTCAAGCCCAAATCCGCTAGGCGGTCCTCGGGGCGCCGCCCCACGCTCGGCGAACCGAAACTATCGGGAACGGTCGGGTCGGGTGTCATTGGTGGGCCCCTTCCTCAGCGAAAGCTGGGATCACTTCTTCGGCAAACATGGACATTTGATCGGCCATTTCGGACTCGGAATCCGCGACCACAATCAGGCCGGCCAGTTCGGTAGTCCCAACCGCTTGAAGGGTGAGTATACGCTCAACCACCTGCTCGGGGCTACCGATTAGATTTTGGGCCGCGAATCCGGCCGGATCGAACCCTCGCAGCGTCGAGGCCGACAAAGAAACCAAATGCTCGTGCGCTTGAGAACTGAGGAAGTTCGCCGTGGCGGCATCGGGATCGCGCCCCAAACACAACACCAGTTGGGGAGCCACCTCGATGCGTGCCTCGCCGCGGCCGGCCTCCTGTGCGTAGGCGCGAAGGCGGGCGACGCCATCGGCCAGCTTAGGTAGCGGCATGCCTGCCGGCATCCATCCGGCGCCGGCCGAAGCGGCCCGCCTGATGGTGCCATCGGCGTTGCCGCACGAATAGATGGGGAAAGGATCCTGGACGGGTTTCGGATACAGCTCCACGTCCTCGAACTGGAAATGTTTGCCGCGGTAGGTTGCCCGCCGCTGAGAGAATAGGAGCCCCAGCGCCTCGATTCCCTCCGCGACCAGCTCCCCGCGCGGGATTTTCGCGCGCGCCGGGTAGACGGACGCGAATTCGGCCCGATACGCGCCCACACCCACCCCGAGCGTGACACGCCCACCGCAAATGCGGTCGATCACGGACACCTGCTTGGCGAGCAGCACCGGCTCGCGCATAGGCAGCACCACGACACCGGTTTGGAGCCGGACGCGGCTTGTCACACCGGCCAAATAGGTGAGCATCACCATCGGTTCGTAGAAACGCGGCGGCGAGGCGAATTGCTCGCGCACGTACGGCATCGTGCTCATGTGATCGTTTACCAGCACCGAATCGAACCCGACCGCTTCGGCGTGTTTAGCTAAGCGGGCGATGCCCTCGTGGTCCGCCAAACGTATCGGGTATGCCATACCCTCAACGCAGGTCGGTAGGGCTACTCCAAAACGCATCCTTGGTCCTTTCTTCACGGCATCGGCCCCTCACCGAACCGGCAGTTCGATGAATTCGCGGGGCAACGAGGTGACAATCTCGGCGCAAGTCTCGCGTATGACAACGGTGTCTTCGATGAACGCCCCGCCCACCCCCAACCGGTAGTAGGGCGTTTCGACCTCGAACACCATGTTCTCCTCCAAGACGGTGGACGAATCGGGGGTTAGGACGGGCAAATCATAGTATTCGACGCCGATACCGTGGCCCACGTGTTGGCGCCGATACGTGGGGATACCCGAATCGGCCACCGTGCGAACCGCGAGGGCGAAAATGTCTTTCGCGACGGCGCCGGGACGCATTGCGTCAATGGCGGCCTGCTGGCCGGCCTTAGACGCCCGGAAGAGGGCAGCTATCTGCGGGTTCGGTTCGCCAAAGGAAACCAAACGGCCGATGTCGGACTTGTAGCCGCCGAGGTTCACCCCCACATCGAAGAACGCGAAATCCCCGGGCGTGAGCCGACGGTGCGCGGGTGGGACCTGGCCGAGGGCGAGCCCTTTGCCGAACCGAACCAAACAGAAGCCAGGCTTCGCTCCGGCCGCCACCACGCTGGCGGTGAAGGCCTGGTACACGGCACGCTCTGTCACCCCGACGCTGAACGCATCGAAGGCCGCCCTCAGGCCGTCCTCCGTGACCCGCAGCGCGGCCAGGATCTGTTCGATCTCATCTGGGGTCTTGACGGCGCGGATCGCCCGGAGCAGGCCAGAGGCGGGGACGAACTGCGCCTGCGGCAAGGCCTCGCGGAGTTGCGCGATCAATTCGCGGCGGGGCCCGCGCTCGTCCACCGCGATCCGCCCGCGTGCCGCACCGATCTCTTCGATCGCCTCGACCAGCGCGCTAACCGGATCGCGACCCGAGACGTGACGCGCGGTCACTTCGCGCACAAACTCCTCGTCCGCTTCCAACTCGACCCCGGGAACCTCATCCCGGAAGAACGTACCAAAGGTGACAATGCCCCCAAGGGTGGGATAGCCGCCCAGCGCCATATCGGCTGAACCGATAGAACAAACGACAATTCCGGCATCGGGCGCGGACGCCGGGACAACGGTGTAGGACTCGGAATCCAACGGAAACATCTCCTGGCCGTCTATCCAGAAACCGCCGAAATAGAAGTTGTTTTCCAATGTGGCCGCGATGACGGCATCGACCGACTCTTCCTGCATGAGCGCGCTGGCGCGAGCGGTGTTGACGGTCATGTTGTGCTCCTTAGGGTTCCGGGGTTGCGGTTCGTGGGGTCGGTGTGGGTGGGGTTTTGGTTGGCGGGGTCGAAACGGTAGATCTCTTGCAGTGTTTGGGCCGCGGTTTCGAAGTCGGCACCGACCGACGGGATGGGCGGGAGATTCGCGGCGGTGGTTTCGGGATCCTTCAATCCCGTTGAGGTTAGGACGGCGACCACGACCCCTTCGGGGTCGAGGGCACCGGCCCGGACCAGTTTGGGGAGCGCGGCGACCGCGAGGGCCGAGGAGGTCTCCACCCAGATGCCTTCGAGGGCGGCCAAGTCGCGCTGCGCGGCCAGCATCTCGGCGTTGCTGGCCGAGCGGGCTGCCCCGCCAGTGCGCTGTAGCACGTCGAGAGCTTGATACGTGGACATGGTGGAACCAACCGAGATTGCCACGGTGGTCACGCCGTGGGTGTCGGCCTCTTGGACCACGTCGCTCCCGGTCGCCAACGCCTGCTCTAGGGGGCCGAATACCTCGGCAGCGTGCATGGTAGGAACCCGATCGATCACCCCGGCGCGGGCATATTCAGTCAGCGCCTTGTATGTGCCGGAGAAGGCGTCGCCTGCGCCAACAGGGAAGACGATGGCGTCGGGCGGGCCGTCGAGTTGATCCACGATCTCGTAGCCGATGGTCTTATAGCCTTCGATCCCGTAGGCGTTGGACCCGAAGAACGGGTAGCGGTAGACGGTGACCGGGAACCAGCCGTAGCGGCGAACGCCAGCCTCCATGAGGTTCCAACGGTCGCGGATGGTCGGCGCGGCCAGCAAGTATGTCCCATAGACGCCCATCTGGGTCTTCATGGCAAGGGGGAAGTCCTGGGTGGTGAACATGACGCACGGCATGCCGGCGCGGGCGGCGAGGGCGGCGAGCGCGGCGCCCGCGTTGCCGGAGGACGATCCGACCACCGCTTGGCGTCCGAGCTGCCGGGCCGCGCTGACGGCTGCCGCGCCGAGGCGATCCTTGAAGGAACCGGTGGGATTGCGCGATTCGTCCTTGACGTACAACCGTGGGACGCCGATGGCGGCGCCCAACCGGGGTACCGCCAGCAACGGCGTGCCACCTTCGCCAAGCGTTGTGACGTTGTCCGGGTCCACGGGCAATAGGTCGCGGTAATGCCACATGTCAGTCGGTTGGCGCGTGGCCCGTCCAATTCGGCGCGCCGCGGCGATCAGTTCGTCTTCGGGGTAGATCACTTGCAAGTTGGTGGGCTTACCGAGGGACTCGCAACGTTCGCACCCCCCAAAGGCATCGTTGGGCGGGTACTCGGTGCCGCAGCGAATACAGCGCAACGCGATTGGGTGCATCGAGCGTCCTTCTCCTCCATCAGTGCCACCTGCAACACTAGCCCAGTGTTGCGCTCAGCGCTACGTTATCTCATCCCACACACCCACCTCCAGTGGGCGAGGCCGGTGTCGCGTTGGCGGTGGTTGGGGGCCGGTGTTCGCGTAGGCGGTGGGTGGGGGCCGGTGTTCGCGTAGGCGGTGGTTGGGGCCGGTGTTGGCGCGCGGCGCGAATCTCTGCCACTGTCCGTGCTGAAACCGACACCAACACCCATACCGACACCGACACTGACACTGACACCGACACTGACACCGGCCCAATACCGATGCCGACACCGACACCCATACCTACACAGACACCGGCACCGGCACCGGCACCGGCACTGACACCGACACTGACACCGACACTGACACCGGCACCGGCACCGATGCGCAAACCCTCCGCGATCAGTTGACTGGCGCGAGGCGCCGCTGACGTGAACGCCGGTTGATGGCGCGAGACACTGCCTGGGTCAACGCCGGCTGACCGTGTGACCCAGGGGTGAACGCGGACGGCCCGGCGTGACCCCAGGGTGACCCTGGGAGGCTGTCGCGCTATGTCGCGTAGCATCTCGCGGGACTTTGCCGACAGTCTGGCGCCAAGACTTTACCGACGGGTTAGGGACCTATTGGAGAACTCCGCACACAGCGCCCGTCAGGGGCGCGTAACCTATCGCAGCGCGGCGCGCGTTCGCGGTTTCCAATAGGCCTCTCAGTCTCCTCGGGCACAATGTCGGCATCTCAAAACACCAAGAACACCCGAGGCAGTATTGGCCCGGTCTGCGCTGGAGAGCTAACCGGGCCGCGTCCACATAGAGCTTTTGGCTATTAGGACCGCGGCTCGCTATATCGCGATAGAGGCATTGGTCATTAGATCGGGTCGAAACGCGGGAATCCAACGGGCTTAGTAGCGAAAAGCTCTATCGATGTGAGCGCGTGCCTTTCACTAT
>JAIRXV010000495.1 GCA_031268115.1 Bifidobacteriaceae bacterium | reverse complement strand
CAGCCCTCCAAACCCGCCCACTACCCGACAGCAAACCTTCACTGAACCGTGTCGGATTTAGACCCGGACCCCGAACGGCGCCGTCGAAAACCGGGTCCTGGTCTGGGACTAGGCCGCCTGAGCCTGCTGAAGCGCAGGTCAGGAGCTGGTCGCGAGCGCGGCGGCGCAACGGCCGGCCGCAGCGGAAGCGAGGAATGCCGCCGGATCGTCGCGCAGGGCACGCCCCATCGTCTCAAGGTGCGCGGGGCTTGCCACCAGCGCGTCCATCAGCCCGTGGAGGGAGACGTGCGCCGCCTCATGGATGCCGTGGGGGAGAACTAGGCTCGCCACATCGCGGACGATGGCGGCCCCCACCTCTCCCATTCCCCCCAGCTCGCCGTCGGGTTGGGCCGGGAATCGCGGAATGGCCAAAGTGGCGGGCAATAGCGCGACTTTGCCGTAGGCGGTGATCGAGTGGTGTGAGAGACCGCGATGCCGGGGGCGCGGATCGGCACCGGACACCCGCAGCGCTCCGACCGGACGCCCGCCCAGGATGGCCGCCGCATTGACCGCCTCGCCTACGCCGACGCCGCTGAAACCCCAGCGAGTGCCCGTTCCAAGGTTGCCGGGTCCTTGAATCGCGATGGCAATGTCGGCCTGGACCACCCACCGGGCGGCCAAGAGGGCGCTGTGTACTGTCGCTGCCTCTAGGGTCCCGCCAAACGCCTGCCCGGCCGTGATGGTGGCGGTGAGCGCGCGGGCGGCGGTCAGCGCGGCGACGGTACGCGAAAACGCGGCGGGCAACGCGGCGCCATCGGACATGATGTAGGCGATCCGCAGGTCCGGCGCATCGGCGTGCACACCGGCGACGATGGCCGGCAGGGCCGAATGCAGGTCGGCAGTGACCACGGGCATCCCGGCGATGTCGGTCGCCTCGGCAAGCAGCGAATGGTGGGGTGAGGTTGGCTCATCGACGCCGCGCGTGAGCACCTGCAACGGGGTGTACCGGGCCTTGACGAGGTAACCAGCACCGCCAAGCGCTGCCACAGGTTCCGGAGCCGGAGCGGGTTCGGGGGCGGGTTCGGGGGCCGGGGCGGGTTCGGGGGCCGGGGCGGGTTCAAGGGCCGGGGCCGGTTCAAGTTCAGGCTCAGAGTCGGGCTCGGGTTCCAGCCCAGGTTCAAGTTCAGGTTCAGGTTCGGGCGCCGATGCGGGCCCGGGTTCGGGCGCTGGCGCGACCACGAACGCCCACCCCCCGGTGCCCAGCGCGGCGTCCAGGGCGGCCGTGTTCAGGATCACTCGATCCCCAGCGCACGGCGCCCCCACCAGGTCCGTGTAGGCCAAGGCCCGCACCGTGCGTTGACCGATCGCGCATTTCAACTCTGCTGCCCCCGGGCGCGAACCTTCGATGCCGACTACTTCGGCCAGCACCAAGCGCGTCGCCCTGCCCACGGTGCGCAAGGCTATCCCACCGCCGGTTCGTCCGGGCGGCGCTACTGGACTGTCAGCTTGAACTTGGCTTTCTGCGATCCGGCCTGGGCCGTTATGACGGTCCGGCCCGGGGCCCTGGCCAGCAGCCGGCCGTCATCGTCCACTGTGGCCACTTTGGGGCGCGAAGAAGTCCAACGCACGATGGCGCCAGTTGCGGTGGCGGGGGACAGCCTGGTCTTAAGCACGGTCGCGGCCCCAACGTTCAGTTTCGGCTGTTTCTTTGCGATGGCCAGGGACTTTACGCGTACGGCGGTAGTCACGACACGAACCTTGACCGACGCCTTGGCCGTGCCCGGCGCGGAAAGCTTCAGGGTGGTCTCCCCAAGCCCGATGCCGGTGATCCGCAACACCGTCGAGTTGTTCAGGGTGGCCCGGAACGTTCCGTCGCTCGGTCCCCGCATGATCGGATTGGGCGGCGCGACCCTGATGTGCCGGTTGGAGGCACGCCAAGCTACCAGCTCGGAATCGACGGGAAACGTGCCTCGCACGACTACAGGTAGGGACACGCTGCGGCCCTTGACGAGTTGGATCGAGGAGACGGGAACCGTGATTGTGTCCACGACGATGGCGGGCCTGGTGTCGTCGTTGAAAGTCGGTTCCGGTTCGATTCTGGTGGGGGTGGGGTCGCTAACGGGCATGGCCGTGTCTATGGCGCTGGCCTCGGACCGATCTTGGCCGACGCTCATCGCGGGACCCACGCCGGCGCCGACGACGAGGCCGAATGCGATGGCGCCCAGGATCGGGTGCGGCGGCCGCAGGCGCCGCCCGAACGGCGGCCTTTGCTGCCTCGAAGCCATCTAAGGACCTCCCCAGGCCCGGCGGCGTTTGACTGGTCCGAGCTCGCCTATGCCCGGCCGACACGGATCGCGCCCGCCCGTTTTCCCCGGCGGGCGCGTGTGGCGCTCTTCGGCGCCATACTAGACCCCTCCCAGCGGGCGCATCCGGGGCGCAATCAGGACGATGCCGGCCCGAACCCGCCGTTCACAAGCGTCCACTCGCGGGCATCGCGGTGGGCAATCAACCCCCGCATCCAGAACGGGTCCGCGTCGAGGATCTCCAGGGCCTCGTCTGGGTAGTTCGCCCGCACCACGATTAGGGCGCCGGGCGGGCGGGGCGCCTCCTCGGCGCCCACTCGCCCCAGCGGTCCTGAGGCGACCAAACTCCCGGCCTCGAAGAGACCGGTCAGGTGTGCGCGGTGCGCGGGCCGGAGTTCTGCCAGCCGAACGTCATCGTCCACGTAGCGGTAGGTCACTGCATACAGGGTCATGGGGGCAATTGTGCCACGCGACACGCCGGTAGCGAACATTTGTTCGATGCGGGCGGCAGGCCCTACCATGTCCAGGTGAGCGATCGACTGGTGGTGCGCGGGGCGCGCGAGCACAATCTCAGAGATGCCGACGTGGACCTACCCCGCGATTCGCTGATCGTGTTCACGGGTCTGTCGGGGTCCGGGAAGTCGTCGCTGGCGTTCGACACAATCTTCGCCGAGGGGCAACGGCGGTACGTGGAATCGCTGTCCAGCTACGCGCGGCAGTTCCTGGGGCAGATGGATAAGCCGGATGTCGACTTCATCGAAGGCCTGAGCCCGGCGGTGTCGATAGATCAGAAGTCCACCAACCGAAACCCACGTTCGACCGTGGGAACCATCACCGAGGTGTACGACTATTTGCGTCTGCTGTTCGCCCGGGCCGGCACCCAGTATTGCCCGCAATGCGGGGAGCGGGTGACCGCGCAAAGTGCAGAACAGATTGTCGATCGCCTGTTGGAGATGGAAGAGGGAACCCGGTTTCAGTTGCTCGCGCCGGTAGTGCGGGGCCGCAAGGGCGAATACTCCGATTTGTTTCGAGAGCTGCAATCGCGTGGTTTCGCGCGGGTGCGGGTTGACGGTGAGACCGTCGCGTTGGCCACCCCGCCGGTGCTGGAGAAGAAACTCAAACACACCATCGAAGTGGTCGTAGACCGGTTGGTGGTGCGCGACGAGGCCAGGCGGCGCATCACCGATTCCGTCGAGACCGCCGTGGGTTTGGCCGAGGGTCTGGCCGTGGCCGATTTCGTCGATCTGCCCGAGGGCTCGCCCGAACGCGAACGGCGGTTCTCCGAACGGCGCGCCTGCCCAAACGACCACCCCCTGACGTTGGAGGAGATCGAGCCGAGGACTTTTTCTTTCAACGCACCCTACGGGGCGTGCCCGGAATGCACGGGTATCGGGACCAGGCTCGAAGTGGATCCGGAGCTAGTGGTGCCGGATGGCGAACTGTCCCTCGCCCAGGGCGCCGTGGCGCCCTGGGCACAGACATCCTGGGAGTACTTCGAACGGGTGCTGCGGGGGCTGGCGGACGATTTGGGGTTTTCCATGGACGTACCATGGCGTGCCCTACCCGAACGCGCCAAGAAAGCGGTCCTATACGGCAAGGACCACCAGGTACACGTGCGGTACCGCAACCGTTGGGGGCGCGAGCGGGCATATGCCACGGGGTTCGAAGGGGCGATCCCGTTCCTGGAGCGGCGTCACTCCGAGACCGAATCGGATTGGAGCCGGGACCGGTACGAGGGGTTCATGCGAGAGATCCCTTGCCCGGTGTGTCGGGGCGCCCGTCTGAAGCCGGAGGTGTTGGCGGTGAAAATCGGCGACAAGTCGATTGCCGAGGTTTGCCGCCTCGCCATTGGGGATTGCAGGGCGTTCCTCGGATCGTTGGAGCTTGGGCACCGCGAACGCGCCATAGCGGCCCAAGTGCTCAAGGAGATCGATGCCCGGCTCGGATTCCTGCTGGATGTGGGGCTGAGCTATCTTTCGCTGGAACGCCCAGCGGCCACCCTCTCAGGGGGCGAAGCCCAACGGATCCGTCTCGCCACCCAAATCGGTTCCGGGCTGGTGGGAGTTCTGTACGTTCTGGACGAGCCCTCGATTGGCCTGCACCAACGCGATAACCACCGGTTGATCGCCACGTTGACTCGGCTACGCGATCTCGGCAACACCCTGATCGTGGTGGAACACGACGAAGACACGATCAGGGCTGCGGATTGGATCGTGGATATCGGTCCGGGGGCGGGGGAACAGGGCGGACGGATCGTCCACTCTGGAGACCTGATCGGCCTGATGGAAACGCCCGAATCGATCACGGGCGCCTATCTCGCGGGTCGGCGCGAGATCGAAATGCCACTGCTGCGCCGGCCAGTGGACCCGGCGCGAGAGGTCACGGTGGTGGGTGCCCGCGAAAACAACTTGACCGACATCGACGTGTCTTTCCCGTTGGGCTGTTTCATAGCCGTCACAGGCGTTTCCGGTTCGGGTAAGTCCACGCTGGTCAACTCGATCCTTTACAACGCCCT
>JAIRXV010000335.1 GCA_031268115.1 Bifidobacteriaceae bacterium | reverse complement strand
TCACATCGTGAAAACGATCGGCGTATTGAGTAAGGCGACGGTGGATCGAATGCCCGGCGACGGCCACGTGGAGCGCGGGGGTGCCCCAACGTTCGATAGCCGTTTCGGCTGTGGCGCGGGCCTCGTCGGTGTCTCGAAGGTCGCAAAGCAGGTAGTCGAACCGGGCACCGGCGGCTTTGGCTTTGGCGTGTAGGGCGGCGAGGGGTGCTTCGCTGCGGGCCACGCCGATCACGTGTGCGCCCGCAGTTGCCAAGCGGACCGCCAGCTTCTGCCCGATTCCGCGCGAGGCACCCGTTACGACCGCTGTGCGTCCGCGCACCGCTGCGGAGAGCCGTGCGGGCGAGGGGCCCGAAGTGTTGATACCGAACAAAGCTGCCGTAAGACCGGGCAAATGTGTTCCCACACCGCAACTATAGGGTTTGTTCGCGTATCGACCCGTGCGTGCGCCAAGGCGGACGCCCCCACTTTGGCCTTCCCAGCCCCCTTGCCCTGAGGCGCGTCCGGCTGGCTCAACCCAGTCCGTGGCGCGCGCGGCTAGCTTGTTCTTGTTTGCGGAAAAGCCCAAACCGGGGCAAGAACTTGTCCCAGTCAATGATGTGCGCTTCAATCTCGGGGCCGTCGATGCAGGCGTGTTTGCGGACCAGTTTGCCGTCCAGGATCACTGGCACCATGCACGCCCCGCACATTCCGGTGGCATCCACCATGATCGAGTTCAACGATGCCACACAGGGTGTGCCATATTTCGCGGTCAAATCCGAAACCGCTCGCATCATCAACGGCGGACCGATGGTCACAACCTCGGCGACGGCCCGCCCAGCCGTACCGGCCTTCTCCGCTTCCAGCATTTCCTCAAGCGGCGTGGTCACAAATCCTTTGACCCCGAAGGATCCATCGTTTGTGGCGTAGATCACCTCCAATTGGTCCCCGAATTCGGCTTGCAAACGCCCCACGCGCTCATCGGGCTGGTCCCAGAACATCAATTCGGCGGAGCGGAACCCGGAAATCAGCGTGACGTGATTGCCGAGCCGCAGGTGTTCTCGCATGATCGGATACACCGGCGGCAGCCCGAGCCCGCCAGCGGTGAACACCACGGTCTGGCCTGGCCCGTACCGGTGCAGGTCGCTCGGCTGCCCCAGCGGTCCCGCGATCCCCGCCAGCGCATCGCCCGCGGACATCTTGTTGATCCCAATGGAGCTGGTCCCCATCCCCTGCACCACCAGCGTCACGGTCCCCTCGCGCTCGTCCCAGTCCGCCAGCGTCAGCGGAATGAGTTCGCCATCGGGCGTGGGCAGCACCCGCACGAATTGCCCCGCGCGCGCGGAGCGGGCAATGGCGGGAGCATGGATTACCAGCTCTTCGATGCCCTCGGACAGGCGGTTCTTGCGGACGATGACGGCCCTCGCCGCACTCGTATCGGTGTAGGCCAGCGCCCCCGCCACCATCGCCGCGATCCGGTCGGGTTCGAGGTCCACGGATCCCAGGATTTCGCGGGCCGCCGCTTGGCCATCGCCGGCGGCGCGGATCGCGGTCGAACCGCCGCGCGCCGCATCGCCCCCCGAATACACCCCATCCAGGGTGGTCGCTTGGCTGCCGGGCCGCGCCAGGTTGAGGGTTCCCCAGCGGGAAACCTCCAGGCGGGGCTCGGAATCCTTGATGATCGGGTTGGCGGCGTTCCCAAGCGCCATGATCACCAGATCGGCCTCCACGGATTCGGTCTGACCGGTGGCCACGGGGCGGCGCCGCCCCGAATCGTCCGGCGAGCCCAGCTCCATGACCTCCAGGGTTGCCCCGGCGACAAAGCCGGTTTGCCCATCGCCCAGGAACTCGGACGGCGAACGCAGCACCGCCAGATCGATACCTTCCTCCAGGGCGTGCTCCAGCTCTTCAACGCGGGCTGGCATCTCGGATCGGGTGCGCCGGTAGACAATCGTCACGTTCCCGCCGAGCCGTTTGGCCGTGCGGGCGGCGTCCATCGCCGTGTTGCCGCCGCCGATGACGAGCACTTCCCTATCCCTGACCTCCGGCAACGGCGTCTCATGGGCGGGATCGGCGGCGCGCATCAAGTTGACCCGGGTGAGGAACTCGTTGGCCGACATCACGTTCAACAGATGCTCGCCGGGCACGTTCATGAAGCGCGGTAGACCGGCCCCGGTGCCGACAAAGATCTTCCAGAATCCGGCATCGTGCAATTCTGCGATTGTGGCGGTCTTTCCGACCACGAAATTGGTGACGAACCGTCCGCCCAACAACCGAATCTTGCCCACCACATCATCGATCAGCTGATTGGGGAGACGGAATTCTGGAATGCCGTAGCGCAGCACACCGCCCAGTTCGTGGAACGCCTCGAAGACTGTCACCGGGAAACCGTCGGCGGCCAGCAGATACGCGCTGATCATGCCCGATGGGCCGGAACCGACCACGCCAACCGGCGGTTTGACTGCCGCCTTCCACGGGTCGGGGGTGCCCGCGAAACGCCTCACGGGCGCCTCGGGGTCCACCACTTTCTCGTGCTCGGCCAAGAACCACTCCACCTGCCCAATCGACATCGCGGTCTTGTGGATGCACACCCCTTGGCATTGGAGTTCCTGGGGGCAGACTCGGCCGGTCACATTGGGCAGCGGATTGGACGCTTCCAGCATTTCCAACGCTTCGGAGAACTTGCCCTCGCCAATCAACTCGAACATCTGCGGGATATGGATCTTGACTGGGCAGCCGCCCTTGGGTTCGCGGTGATCGGCGAGGAACACACCCAGTTCACACGGGGATTCGGCACATTGTTTGTCCCGCAGCGCCTCCAGCCACACCAACAATTCAACCTCGCGGACCGTATACCCCAAATCCATATAGCCGAGGTAGCCCTTGTTCACCAGGTCGAAATCCGTGGACCGAGCCTCTGGAGTGCGGATATACGGCGGAATGGTATTCCCGGCCGGCCAGTTATCGCTCAACCCGCGCAACACCGGATAGCGCTCGGATAGGTGCGTATCGAGCGCCCGGATGAACACGCGCTTCTTGCCCAACGGCAGGTTCCACAGGAACCGCAGCAGCACCGT
Source organism: Bifidobacteriaceae bacterium (assembly GCA_031268115.1). Lineage (GTDB taxonomy): Bacteria > Actinomycetota > Actinomycetes > Actinomycetales > WQXJ01 > JAIRRT01. The sequence continues at coordinate 5,270 of JAIRXV010000335.1, read as the reverse complement.
GGACATATCGTCCTCGCGCAACAACATGTCCCACAATTGCGCCGTAAACCCGGCGCCTAGTTCGCCCGCCCGGAATTCGGCGGCTACGGCCGCCATTCCGTCCGCGATAAACAGATCCCGGAAGGCTCGGGGATCCGCGGCCAGCCGGCGCTCCAATAGGCCGAGCTTCTGGTGGAAATTCGCCACAGCCGGCGCCTCGGCCAGGGAATCGACCTGTTCACGGGTGGCGCCCAGCGCGCTGCGGGCGCCCATCCACCGCCGGATATCCTCGTGGCCCGCCGGTCCCGCCGGTCCCGCGCCCACGGCCCCAGGCTCGATGGTCGCAGTCACTGGATGATCTCCGCATCGCACGTGGCCCTGACCCGGGCGATCCGCTTGGCGATCTCCGGAGTGACCTCGAAACCGTCCAGCGCCCCGGGCTTCATGCGGCCGACGGTCTGGGGCTGGCCGTCCACCACAATCGTCGCCTTCTCAAAGAGCTGCGGCAGTTCCTGATAGCAGGTGGCGCAATCGTTGCACTTCGGCTCATCGGCCGGGTCCAGCCAGATGGGCTGACCGCCGCCCCCGCCACTGGGAGCAGGCGAATCGGCGGGCGCTGCGCCCCCGCCTGCAAGCGCCCCCACCGCCCCAAGCGCGCCACCCAACCCGGCCGGCGCTACGGCCGCCGCCGAACTGGAGGAGGCCAGCTCCGCCATCGCCGCCGCAATCGCATCGAGTGAGGATTCGCGCGCGGCCTGCGCTTCGGCGTACTGCGCGGCCAGCCGCTCCAACTCCGTGCGGTGCCCGGCTTCCAGCTCGGCTTGGCCGAGCCCTGCGAGGAACCGCAACGTCGCCCAGTGGTGTTGGCGGTCCTCAACCAAGGCGACGATGGCGGGCGAGCAGGCCACCTTGAACAGCCGGTTCTTGCGGTCGGTGGCCAAGATGTACGGGACCTTGCCCTGGCGTTCGGATGCGTTCAGTTCCACGTATTCGGCGATCGGGACCCCGGCCGCCTCGTGATCGGCGGCGAGCCGCTTGAACTGCTTCGCGAACCGAACCTCCCCCATCGCGAACTCCGCCGGCGTCAAGGGGGTTTGCAGGAGTTGGGTGGTGCCGTCATCGTCCACATAGGTGATCGTGGTGGTGGTCCACGGTTTATCCAGATCCGGGTTGCCTTCCAGGCTGAGGCGTTCGGGCAGGCTTTCCCCCCGGCGTGGATCGTGGACAAAGACTGGGCTCATGCGGCTAAGCACCGCGAGCCGCGAGTGGGCGTTGGACAGGTCCTCCGGCAGGCCGTTCTCCGTGCCGCACGGCGTGTAAACCTCCATCACGGCCGCACCCTGATCGAAGGCCAGCAAATCGGCCGCCGCGCGCAGGAAGTGGGCATGAAGGGCGGTCGATGTCGTGGCAACAAACGTGTGCGGGTGGAACATCGCGAGCAGCCCGAGCTCCTTGCGCTGTTCCTTCTTGCCGGCGTGCGCCCGGCCGTAGCGCGCCAAATCCGCGTCCTGGCCGGTGAAACTGGCCGTCGAGGCCTGGCCGCCCGTATTGGAGTAGGCGCCCGTATCCAGGATCACCGACTTGATCGGGGTTCCGCCTGCCAGCACACGGCTGAGGGCACCAAACCCGATGTCGTACGCGGCGCCATCGCCCGAAACGGTCATGACGGTGGGCGCCAAGGCCCTTTCCTCGGGCGTGAAATCCCGCCAGGCCAGCGTCTTGGCGACCACATCGTCAACCGCCGGATCATAGGCATCCGCCAACTCCTTGCGGGCGGTGCGCAGCGCCTTGACCTCGCCCGCCAAGTCCGCCGCGATCCCCTCATAGATACCCACCGCGAGCGCTTGAGCGTCCTGGAACAGGGAATTGACCCACGGGTCGATGTAGGGGCTGAACGGCATGGTCGAGGCGTACACGCTGGAGCAGCCCGTCGAGTTCGCGATCACGGTGGGCGCCGGGCCATCGCCGGTGGGGCCGCCCTCGTACAGGTATTGGCGGTGTTCCAACTCGGCGATGGTCGCCTCGATACGGGCGCGGCGGGCCGGATCGGCGCTCCCCGGAAGTTGGTCCAGTTTGGCGCGCAACTGCTGGACGATGCCGTCCAGGTCCTTCAGGTGTTGGCGCCGCCGAGGCTCGACCAGGGCACGGTTCAGCGAGGTCAGCAGCCGGAGTGACGTGACTTCCCCGCAGCCGCGGCAGGCGCCGTGGCCACCGGCCATCGCGTAGTAGGTCTTTCGGTCGAGAATGATCCGCTTAAGATCGCCATCTGCGGCCGTGGCGTCGGCGGTGAAACGCTTCGCGGTGGCGGGCAGATTGCCAAGCCGCTCGAAACGGGCCTCTAGATCCTCAACGAGGGAACCGTTCTGTTCGGCGGGTGTCAGAGCGCTCGGGCCGCATACATCCACGCATTGCAGGCAGCCGGTGCACTTCCATGGGTCCACGACGGCTGAGAACAGCCCACCCGCCCCAGGCTCCGACTTTTCCATGGCATCGAAGAATGGCCGGGTGCGGGCCGCTGGGAAGGCGGCCAGCGATGCGGCTATAACGTCGAGGTTGCGAGCTATCGCGCGGACTTCGGCAAATTCTTCGGCGGCTTGAACGGCGACCTCTCCAAGACGGAGGTTCGCCGCCTTGGAATTGCGGTACAGGCCACGGCACTTCTCCGCCCACGGATGCACGTAGGGGACGATGGCGTCGCGCTGGGCCGCAGGAATATCCGCTGCGTCGATGGCGGCCCGCAGCAGATCGTGGAACTCGTGGACCGTTACGGGGATCGCGGTATCGGGGCACACGATCCCGCATTCGAGGCAGCCGGTGCAGCGGGCGGGATCGAATACCGGCACGGTACGGCGGAAGATGCCCTTATCTTTGGCGGCGCCCGAACCGGACGGGATGAACATTCCCGAACCCGGCAGAACGGGCGCCTCACCGATTGTTCCCTCGCGGAATGGGCGCGCCGCCAAGTCCTCGTAGTACTCAGGATCGAACAATGCCGTGGGCCTGGGCGCCGCGGCCGCGGGACACATCGCCGCAGACAGGGCCACGGTGCGTGCCGCCGTGCGGCCAGCGGGGCGGGTCAGAGCCTCTTCGAAGGACGGGTCGCGATAGTTTACCTGAAGCGTGGCGGTCATGCCGTCCCGGATGACCGACATGTTGCCTTCAACGACGGCCTCGCCCTTACGGCCGAATTTCGCCGTGATTTGGTCTCGGACTTTTGCGTCCACCGACTCTTGCGACGCGCCCTGAGAGATCTGATCCACGTGTCCGATGACGGCCCCAATAAACGCGATTCCCATCATCCTGGTTTCAAGCTCAGGTGTCGGGGCGTGTTTGCGCGCGACCGAAAAGGCATCGATCGCGAAGAAGCGGATATTGCGTTCCACAATGGCGCGCCGTGCGTGAGCGGGCAGCGAACGCCACACATCGATGGGTGCTTTATCGGACTGAAGGATGAACGTGCCGCCGTCCTTGAGACCTTTGAGCGGGTTCGTGTGAATAAACACCTGATGATCGGGGGCCATAACCACGTCGACATCTTCCAATTCGGCGTTGGTCAACAACACGGGTTCTGGGGACAGTGTGATGTAGTAGTTCGTGGCGGCGCCGGATTTTTCCGAGCCGTATTTCGGTGCCGATTTCGAGTGCAGACCTAATACGCCGGCCAGGATGTCTGTCAAGAGCTTGCCTGTGGCGACCGTTCCATATCCACCCACCGAATGGAAACGTATGCGCAGCGAACCCGGCGGCAACAGCTCGGGGTTGTCCTCAGTGGTCAAGGCCATCGCTTCAGTTTCCGGGTAGGCGGCGCGCATACGTTCCTGGAGGTCCGCCATCGTCTCCTTCGGATTCGGGGAGAAGAACTGTGAACCGAGGTAGATGAGCGGCGCCGGTGCTGGGGCGGCCATGGCGTGGAACGCGGCCACGAGGTGACGTGGCTGGACATCGTGGCCGCCTAGGCCGAAGATCGCTGTGGTCAGGTGGGGACTAACGGGCAGCGGGGGGATGCCCGGGTAGGGGTCGGCGGTGCCCGCGGCGGTGGCTTCGGCATTGGAACGAGCCCGGAACAACGCCTGCGTGACCAGGCGGGTCAGCGCCGTGTCGTCGGAGCGCTCCAAGACCGTGATGGCTTTGGCCTGCCCGAGCGCCGCCACGAACTCAGCCTCAGGGAACGGCTGGAGCAGCTTGATCGAGACTACGCCCACCTTGAGGCCTTGGGCGCGAAGGTGGGGAATCACGGCCCGCACGTCATCGGTGATCGACCCAAGGCCCACCATGACATAGTCCGCGTCTTCGGTGTCGTACGCCATGACCGGGGCGTAGTCGCGGCCCGTCAACTGCGAGTAGTCCGCCATCGCGCCGCGCACCAGGCCGGGTACCGCGTTGGCGAAGTGGGTTCGGTGATCCACGGAACCGGCCTGGAAATCGGGCTGATTCTGGACTGGCCCGGTCAAACCCGGATTGTTCGGGTCCACCAAGGCCGGGACCCGCTGCCGGGTGCCCTTGGCCCACGCACCCAACCAGGCCCGGCGCCACTGCGAACGCAAGTCCTGCGGCACCCAGACGGCGGTCTCATCGACCAAAGCGCCGGCATCGTCCGCTTCAACTGCGGATTCCATGGAGGCGAGGTGTGCGCGCAGGGCCACCAGATCTGGGGCCTCAAAGTCGTCGGCGTGGCGGTCGAGATAGCGGTTCAGCTGGTAGATACGGCCTTTGGCGCCGAACAGCACCTCTTGGGCCACGGTGGGGCAGGCCATACGGCCGGACGGATCGCCGAGATACTCCTTCAATAGGGCCGGCTCCGGCAGCAACACCTCGCTCATCACGTGGCTGGTCGCAAACCCGTCCATCGTGTTCGCGACGGGGATCAGGGTCTCGGCCGACGTCCGGTAGGAGATCGCGGCAAGATCCGCGGCCTCTTGCGGATTAGAGCCGAACAAGACGGTGTAGCCAGCGGGCAACAACGCATAGATATCGTCGTGACCGGCCATAACGTTCAAGGAATGCTTGGTAACCACCCGGGCCGCCACCTGGAGCACAAACCCGCCGATTTTCTTGCCAGCGGTCACGTAGTGGGACTCCAACGCATACAAGATGCCCTGCGAGGACGACGCGTTGGAGATGTAGTCACCGCCGGTCAGCGCCGCGCCCAGGGCACCTGACTGGGCGGAGTGCTCGCCTTCGGCCTCCACGAAGTACGGATGCTTACCCCACACATTGAGTTGGCCCTCCGCACGGGCCGCCTCGAAGGTCTCGGAGATCTCCGTGGACGGTGTGATCGGGTAGCCGATCAC
>JAIRXV010000473.1 GCA_031268115.1 Bifidobacteriaceae bacterium | reverse complement strand
GTACGCGAGTTCCGCGTCATCAACTACCTCCGTTCCAACCTCGACAACGGTTCGGACGCCTCAGAACAAGGTGGCAACACCAACGCCTACTACTACAACGTGGGCAACAACCCGCCGGTTGCGGGTGTTCGCGGCGGACGGTTCGCAGACACCGATTCCATCGAGACTGGCAACAACTTTTTCGGACTCACCAAAGACCTGGGATGGGACACCATTCGCTTGCGCATCTGGAACGAGCCGAAGAGCGAAACCAGCGGCACTCCTTCCACTGCCGCCAGCAACTGTTCGCCGGATAACACGCGGCGAGTGGCGAAGGCCGTGGTTGGCGCCGGTCAGAACCTTGCTATCGACTTCCACTATGCCGATTCCTGGTCCGATCCGCAAAACCAACCCAAGCCCTACGCCTGGTCCGACCTTCCATTCCCTCAGTTGGTCCAAACCACTTATGACTTCACCTATGACATGATCCGGTCCTTGGCCGAGCAGGGCACCACGCCCACAATCGTTGCCCTCGGCAACGAGATCACCAACGGTATGCTGTGGGGCTCGGAATGGGATCAGGTGACCTCTTACGTTCACAAGCACCATTACTACACTTCTGGTCGTTACGCCGCGCAGCCCGGTGGCGGCATTAAATGGCTCAAATATGACGAGGCCGATGGCGATACCGAGTCTGCCGCGTACGGCGAGTTCCTTGGGTCGGTCGAAAATCTTGCCCTCCTGGTCGATGCCGGCAACCGCGCCATCAAGCAACTGAACGAAGACCTCGGGTTGAACATTGAGACCGAAATCCACTTCGCTTTCAACGTCTTCGAGCAGCCCACGTCCGGCAAAGTTGCGCTGGATCCAACTGAGGTTCGCACCAAGGTCATGACCCTCGTCGGAACCCTTTCGGATAGCCTCAAAGCCAAGGGTGGGATGACGGACAGGATCGGCGTGTCCTACTATCCCGATTGGCACGGCACCTACGAGCAGGTTCAGACCAACATCGTGGAGCTGTCGAAGATGCTCCCAGGCACCAAGTTCAATATTGCCGAGGGGTCGCCTTCATATTCAGGCGCTGTCACTAACTGGATGTCTAACCCGAACCACCCGGTCGGTTTCCAGTACTCAATCCAATCCCAGGGCGATGACACGATCGACATCATGAAGACCATCAACGATGTCCCGAACAACGTTGGTCAGGGCTTCTGGCCGTGGGCGGGAACAAACGTCTACGGCACGGGCAGTGGCGCCAATGGCACACTTCGGGCGTCTTTCAAAGCCTTCAACGATGCCTTCGCCAAGAACGTGGTCGAATCCGGTCTGTATGCCCGCACAATGGCTGGGACCGCGCCGGTTCTTCCCGCCACTGTCCGCAACCTCAACGTTGCCACTGGCGTATCCGGTCTAGTGGCCGTCACCTGGGATCCGATCGATCCAGCCGCCTACGCATCGGACGGCACGTTCACGGTTCACGGCACCGCCCAAGTGACAGTTCCCGCCGCTGGGCGCGGTGTTGCGATGCGCGACGTGACCGCGACCGTTGAGGTCGTTGGGACGGGCGGGCTGGCGGACTTGATCGCTCTTTGGTCCAGCGCCGACCCAACCCCGTACACCACGGGCTCCTGGGATGCGCTACTCGACGCCATCGCGGACGGCGAAAGCGTGGTGGGCGCAACCTCACCCACCGAAAGCGAAATCGTCGGCGCCGTTGAGGCCATCCAGGCTGCCGTGGCCGCCCTGGTGACTCGCGCCGGTCCAACGTCGCTGCTGCCCCTGCGGGCGGCCGTGACAATCGCCACCGCACGTGAAACCGACCAAGCAGGCACGTCCCGCTACACCCCAGCAACGTGGGCCAACGTGGCGACCGCGCTGTCCGTGGCACGTGCCATTTTGGCGACACCGGCCGCTTCTTCCGATGCCGAGGCCGTCGCCGCCACCACGGCATTGACTTCGGCTACTAACGCGCTTGTCGAAGCCCTCGACACCTCGGCGCTATCGACGCTGGTCGCGATCGCCCAAGGCATCTTGGACAATCCGAGCGCCTACGTCTCGACCTCGCTTCCGCAGCTCCAAACGGCTGTCGACGCCGCGAACGCGACACTTGCGCGGCCCGATCTCACCGAAGCGGATCTGGCAGTGGCCGTTCCTGCCCTCGCAGATTCCCTCGCCGCCGTCCAGGACAAGGGGAACACCGCCACTTTGGCGGCTTTGACCGCGTGGATCAGCCAGCTTCGAGAGGCCGATTACACCCCGGCCTCGTGGACTGACTTGACGGTAGCGGCCGGAGTTGCACAGCAGCTGATCGGGTTGGCTGAGCCGCCGGCGTTGGCCGTGGAAGATGCCGAAACTGGGCTTCTCGCCGCAATTGACAGTTTGACTGTCAAAGCCAATAAGGCCGGCCTCGCTTCAATGATCGCCGTAGCCCAAACTATGGTGACCAACATTGACCGCTACGTGCCTAGCACGGTGACAGGGCTCGCTGCCGCTTTGACCGATGCCCAAGAAGTCAACGCGGACCCCAACGCCAGCCAGACGGCAGTCAACGCCGCCCAAGCGGCACTGACAGCCAAAGTTGTCGCAGCCAGGGTCAAGGCTTCGAGTGCCCCGCTCAGCGCCGCGTTGACCGAGGTCGCCGGGCTCCTGGACAGCAACTTGGATCCAGGATCGGCAACGGCGCTTGCCGGGGCCATCGCCAACGCTGAGGCTGTCGCCGCGAACGCGGAGGCCAGTCAGGCCGAGGTGGACGCAGCCGCCGCCGCTTTGCGTGCTGCGGCCTCGGCTGCCATCGCGCCTGTCCTCCAGGCACCCGCCTCAGGCAAGGTGACACTCGTCAAAGCCGCCCAGAGCGCTATCACGCTCGCCAAAGGCCAGTCGGTCCGGCTCAACGCCGCCGCCTACACTGACCTGGGCGGTAAGGCAGCGGTGGCCTGGAAGAGCTCCAAGCAGAAGGTCGCCAAGGTCTCTGCCGCAGGCAAGATCACCGCTAAGGCGCCTGGAAAGTCTGTCATTACCGTAACCGCCGGCGGAAAGTCCGCTCGGATCGCCGTTAAGGTCGTGGCCGCCAAGTCCACCGCCAAGGTCGCCAAGGTGAAGGCAAACGTTCCCAAGAGTGTTGCGGTCGGGTCGCTTACCCCGATCAAGGCCTCGTACTCGCCGGCGCATGTGGCCAAGACCAAGGTCGCCTACGCCTCATCCGATCCGGCCGTCCTCGCCGTGGATCGGGCGGGAACGCTCACCGCTAAGGCTCCAGGCCAAGCCGTCATCACTGTGAAGGCCGGCGGCAAGTCAAAGGCCTATTCGGTCACAGTCAAGTAGATCGCTCAACGACCCAGCCCCCACTGGGCAGTGACGGGGGCGGTCGGCCAGTCAACGGCCGACCGCCCCCGTCAGTTGTTTACACCGTGCTGGCCGCCGCGCCAGTCGCCGTCCGCTAACCGCCTGTCACCGGGACTCGGCAATCGCCTCATGGTGGCGGATAACCTCGGCAACTATGAACGCCAAAAACTTCTCCGCGAACACAGGGTCCAGGCCCGACTGGTCGGCGAGACGCCGCAGGCGGGCGATCTGCTCGCCCTCACGGGCCAAATCGGCAGGGGGCAGACCGGCGTCAGCCTTCAAATGGCCCACTGCTTGAGTGAACTTGAACCGCTCGGCCAGCAGATAGACCAAGGCTGCGTCGATATTGTCGATGGACGCACGCAGTTCGCCCAGCGAACCGGCAGGGTCCCTCACGCCGACTTTTCCTTAGGTTCCGGCGGCACTTCCCGACGGGGAATGATAGTCGGATTGACATTCTCCAGTACCACGCCTCGATCGATCACAACACACTCAACATCCGTACGGGACGGCACATCGAACATAACTGGTTGAAGGATCTCTTCCATGATCGCGCGCAAACCTCGCGCGCCCGTGCCGCGCAGCATCGCTTGATCCGCGATCGCATCGATCGCATCATCCGTGAATTCCAAGCCCACACCATCCAACTCGAACATACGCTGGTACTGCTTGACAAGGGCGTTGCGGGGAACGGTCAGAATCTGGATCAGAGCATCGCGGTCCAGCGGAGCCACCGAAGCGATCACAGGCACCCGCCCAATGAATTCCGGGATCAACCCGAATTTCAGCAGATCCTCCGGCATGACATCCGCGAAATCGTCTTCTTTTGAATCCGCCGAATGCAGCGGGGCGCCAAAACCGATCCCGTGGCGTCCAGCGCGTGCCGCGATGATGTCCTCCAACCCCGCGAATGCACCCGCTAGAATAAACAGTACATTCGTGGTATCGATTTGTATGAAGTCTTGCTGTGGGTGTTTGCGTCCGCCCTGCGGAGGGACCGACGCCACCGTCCCTTCTAAGATCTTCAATAGCGCCTGTTGTACACCCTCTCCGGACACATCTCGTGTGATTGAGGGACTCTCGGCCTTGCGCGAGATTTTATCGATCTCATCTATGTAGACGATCCCCGTCTCGGCCCGTTTGACATCGTAATCGGCCGCTTGAATCAGCTTCAGCAGGATGTTCTCCACATCCTCCCCCACATAGCCGGCCTCTGTCAGGGCCGTAGCATCAGCGATGGCGAACGGCACGTTGAGCATCTTGGCCAGAGTTTGAGCCAGATACGTCTTACCGCACCCGGTGGGACCAACCATCAAAATATTCGACTTGGCGATTTCAACTGTGTCCGCCTCGCCGTCTGGGTTGGTCGGCGCAGTGGCGGCCGCTTGGCCTTTACCGCCCTTGGCGACACCGGCCTGGGGGCGCGCCCCGACACCGGTCTGAGGCCGCGACCCAACCCCGGGCTGGGAGCGCGACCCGCTCGCGGTCTGGGGTCTGCTCGCGGCCCCCGACACGCTGACCACACCGCTTTGCGCGTGAATGCGCTTGTAGTGGTTGTACACCGCCACAGACAACGCCTTCTTGGCGCTGTCCTGACCCACGATGTACTGGTTCAGGAACTCGAAGATCTCCCGAGGCTTGGGCAACTCCTTGGGCGCCACATCGGCGTTGCCCGTGACCTCCTCGGCGATGATCTCGTTGCACAGCTCGATGCACTCGTCGCAGATGTAAACCGAAGGACCGGCGATCAGCTTGCGCACCTGCTTCTGCGATTTGCCGCAAAACGAGCATTTCAGCAGGTCCGCGCTCACATCACTGACACGAGGCATGGAGTGTAGTCCTTCCTTTGGGGTTCCCCAATGCTAGCGGTGGCGAGCGCCGAACCGCGCCAGAGGTCAGCCCTTGGGCCCGGTTCCCTTGCGCGATTCGAGCACCTGATCGATCATCCCGTACTCCAACGCCTGCGGTGCTGTCAAGATCTTGTCCCGTTCGATGTCGGCGCGGACATCGGCCACAGGCCGTCCCGTGTGCTTGGAAATGGTCTCTTCGAGCCACTCGCGCATCCGCAGAATCTCGTTCGCTTGGATCTCGATGTCCGATGCCTGAGCGTGGGCGCCGCCCTCGAAGGCCGGCTGGTGGATGAGCACCCGCGCGTTGGGCAGCGCCAAGCGAAGCCCTTTGGATCCTGCGGCCAGAAGCACCGCCGCCGCCGAGGCGGCCTGCCCGAGGCAGACCGTTTGGATGCGCGGAGTGACGTACTGCATCGTGTCGTAGATCGCGGTCAGCGAGGTCAAAGAGCCACCCGGGGAGTTGATGTACATGGTGATATCCCGGTTCGGATCCTGCGATTCGAGCACCAACAGTTGGGCCATAATGTCGTCCGCTGACGCATCGTCAATCTGCACACCGAGAAACACGATTCGGTCCTCGAACAGCTTGGCGTAAGGGTCTTGCCGCTTGAATCCGTAAGCGGTGCGCTCCTCGAACTGGGGCAGGACGTAGCGGCCGGTGGGGGCCGGCATCGTCCAGGGCAGATCTCCAAACGAACCATACGTGCGAGCAGGGTTAAGCGTGTTCACTTCTTCGATTCCTTCCTCGTGGTCGGGGACGGCGCCGAGACCGAGCCCGCATGCGCCACCACCTTGTCCACGAACCCATACTCACGGGCCTCTTGCGCTGTGAACCAGCGATCCCGGTCCGCGTCCGCGTTGATCTGTTCGATCGTCTTGCCGGTTTGCTCGGCCGTCAGCTCCGCGAGGATCCGCTTCATGTGGAGAATCAGCTCCGCGTTGATGCGGATATCGGTGGCAGTGCCGCCGATGCCGCCAGACGGCTGGTGCATCATGACGCGCGCGTGGGGAGTGGCATACCGCTTGCCCTTGGCGCCCGAAGACAGCAGGAACTGACCCATGGAGGCCGCCATCCCAACGGCCACCGTGGCGACATCCGGTTCGATGTACTGCATCGTGTCGTAGATTGCCATCCCGGCGGTGATCGAACCCCCCGGGGAGTTGATGTACAGGAAGATCTCTCGGTCCGGATCCTCCGCTGCCAGCAACATCATCTGAGCGCAGATGGTGTTTGCGTTCTCATCGCGAACCTCCGAGCCCAACCAGATGATGCGCTCCCTGAGTAGGCGGTTGAAGATGTGGTCCGACAGTGCCATACCGCCGGCCTCACTCGGTCCCATATGCCAATCTGGCTTTTCGATCACGCCACTTGCCTCCTTGGTCGGTGTCGCGGGATTCGACCCGCGCGCCCTATGCCCGCCCTCACCCTAGCGGCGCGTCCCGGCCGCTGCCTCGGTCTTAACGCCGGTTTCGCGGCGGGCCTATTCCTCATCGACGATCTCGATGTCCTCATCGTCGCCGGACTGTTCGTTTTGCTCCCCCAACCGCGCGAGGATCGCGGCCAGATCTACGGGGTTGCCGTCATCGTCCACTACCACCACCTGCGACAAAGCCGAATCCAGGGCCTTGCGGCGGCCAATGTCCGCGACATACTGGTGGATGGCCCCCGACTCCTGCGCCTGCTCCACAAAATCGCTTGGGTCCATCTGCGCCCGGGACGCCGCCTGAACCAAGTACTCCACCAGATCCTCTTGGGTGACCTCGGTATTCAAACTTGCCGCCAACAGGTCCTGTGTCAGGTCGAGGCGAACGGAAGCGGCCACCTCAGTCTCGATCTCCTCACGCTCCCCAGCCTCCGGCTGACGCTCCAAGCGGCGAGCCACTACCCGAGCCAACACACCCTCAGGCACCGGTACCTGCGTGGCCTCGACCAAAGCGTCCAACAGTGCGCGCCGCGCACTGAAATACTGCACGTTGCGCTTGACGTTCGCCACGACCTCGGCCACGCCCTCACGCAGTTCCTCGACGGTGTCGAACTCGGAGGCCACCTGCACGAACTCATCGTCCAGGGCTGGCAGTTCACGCTCTTTGACGGAACGCACCGTGGCCGTGACAAGGCCATCCTCCCCGGCGTGGGCGCCGCTTGCGATATCAGAGGTAAAGGTCGCGGTTTCCCCCGCGGATAGACCAACCAGAGCCTCATCGAGCCCCTCAAGCATGGTCTTGGAGCCGACTTGGTATGAAATGCCGGCCACGGAGTCGATCTCCTCATCCCCCACCGCGGCCGTCAAATCGATCGACACGAAGTCCCCTTCCGCCGCCGCGCGGTCAACCCCGGTCAGCGTTCCGAACCGTTCGCGCAGTTCCTCGATCTGCTGGTCGATGTCGGATTCGGTGACCTCGGCCGTTGGAACAGTCACGGTGAGCGATGCCAGATCGGGCAGCTCGACATCGGGGCGGATCTCGACCTCGGCCGTAAACACCACACCCACGTCCGGGTTATCCGCGTCCGGCCGGCTCACAACCTCCGCCGATGGCGGCGCGAGCGGGACAATCTTGTTGTCCGCTACCGCTTGTTCGTACCAACGGTCAAGAGACTGGTCGATTGCGAATTGGGTCACCGCGCCCTGGCCGAGCCGCTGGTCGATGATGCGACGCGGCACCTTGCCCTTGCGGAAACCCGGCACCTGAACCTCTTGCGCGGCCTGTGCGTACGCTGCGCGGAGGATAGGGGCGAACTCATCGGCGGGCACTTCCGCGGTCAACTTGACCTTTGTGGGGCTGAGTTGCTCAACAGCGCTCTTCACGTGACTCGTTTCTCCTGGCTGGCGCGCCAGTGCGGGACGCACCAGCGCGGGCGGGTGGCCTCTCGGCCGCGGACCGTACGCCACGGCCCCGGCACGCTGGTCAGGGCCAGGCCATAGCCCCACCAGCCTACGGCACGGTGGCGGGCGGCGCAGGCCAAGCGCGCCGGACGGGACAAGGGTGGGGCGAGGCGAGGCGGGGACGATGGCGGCGAGGCGGGGACGATGGCGGCGAGGCCGGGACGAGGGAGGCGGGACGGGCACGATGGCGGCGAGGCGGGCACGATGGCGGCGAGGCGGGCGGGACGGGCGGCGGTCCCGATACCCAAGTTCTACATAGACGCCGCGGCGAGCACCGCGATGCCGACAACCGGCACCAGCCGGTCAGGGCCTCGCCCTTCCCAGCTGACGCCGGTTGTCGGCCGCCTTATCGGCCTCCTAGCTCACCGTTAGTGTCACCCGTTTGGTGGTGGTGCCGACCTTCACGGCGATGACGGCCTTGCCGGGAGCCTTCGCCAGAACGCGGCCAGCCTTATCTACCTCAACCACTGTGGGATTGGAGGAGGCGAAGGTGACTGACGGTTTGAGCGCTCGTGCGGAGGAGTAGGCCACGGTCAGATAGTCCGCGGCACCGACGGCGAGAGTCGTGGTCGGTGCTTTGACTGTCACCTTGGTGACCTTGGCGGCCTTGGCCGGCCGTTTCGTCACCACGGTCACCGTGATGGCCGACGACTTGCCGTTGGACGCGGTCACAGCGATTCTGGCTTTGCCGGCCTTCTTCGCTTTGATGATGCCGGTCTTGGACACCGTCGCCACGGACGCCTTAGACGACTTCCAGGTCAACGCCCCCGACAGGTGTGCGCCGTCCGCGCCGTACGCGTACGCCGCCACCTTGGCCGATTGACCCCTGAGCAGGGTGATCGACGCTTGGGCCGTCTTGACTCTGGCCGCCGCCGGTGTCCCCACCCGCACCGGCGCCTCCGGGACCGTGGTGTTGCCGGTTTCGGGCGCAACCGGGGCCGATGGCGTCGGCGTCGGCGAAGCCGCCGGGGCCGTTGGCGGGGTTGTTGGCGGGGTTGTTGGCGGGGAGGACGGCTGGGTGGGCACGGGCCGAGCCGCAAGGCCGGCGATCGCTGAGTTCAAAGCGACCCGCGCCGCCTCAAGCTGAGCGGCCGTCGCAGTCGCATCGCTGCGCAAGTCCCTGGCCGTGGTCAGCGCGGCACTGAGGGCGGCCCAAGACGCTGCCGTGTAGTCCTGCGCTTTCAGTGTCGCCGCGGCACCCACGATGTTGCTGAGCGCCGAGGCGGCGGCCGCGCGTTCGGCCGGGTCGGGACCCAGAGGAGCGGGCGGCACGGTAGGAGCGTCGCGTAGGGCGGCGAGGGCGGTGCCGAGGGCCGCGTCTGCGGCTTGGGCCTGTTGCGCCGACGATGCCGGATCGCCGGCCACGGTCCTTGCCCTCGCCAATGCGACAGCGAAGACAGCCCACGACGACGTTGTGTAATCGTCGGCGTCTAGCGTCTCGCACAGGGCAACCACTGCGCTCAGCGCGGCCACTGCGGCGTCTCGCGCCGAGGTGTCCGCCGGAGGCGGCGGGGCTTCCGCGTCGCGAAGAGCCGCTATTGCGGCCACCAGTGCCGTGTGTGCGCCGGCGAGTTGGGCCGGTGTCGCTGAGGTGTCTTGCGCAATCGCATTGGCGCTGGCCCGGGCGGTCGTCACGGCCGCCCAGGAGGCAACGGTGAAATCGCTCTCGTCCAGCGCGGCGACAGCGGCGATGGCGGCGTTGAGCCCCGCAAGCGCGGCCGCCCGACCGTCATCGGCGGGAATTGGCGCCGCTGGGATAAGCCCGGCAACCGCAGTTGCCAAAGCCGCCTGCGCCGCCTGCAACTGGGCGGCCGACGATCCGGTGTTCGCCAACAAGGTTTGGGCCGAGGCCAGCGCTGCTGCCACGACACCATATGAAGTTGGCGAGTAATCGCTGGGCGTCAGGCCTGCCGCGACTTGAGCCACCGCAAACAGCGATGCGTGAGCCGCGTCGACGGCGGACGTATCTGGCTCCGGCGGCGCGAGCGCCAAGCCTGTCAACGCCTCGACCAAGGCGTCGATGGCGTTGCGAAGCTGGATCTCGGTGGCCACCGGGTTGCCCAAGACATGCACCGCGTCGCCCAGGGCGGCGGTGTAGGCGTCCCAGCTGGTATCCGTGTAGGCGGACCCGTCGAGGCTGGTTGTGTTCGCGATGAGATCGGCCAGCGCTCCGCGCAGCACCACCTCAGACGCACCGAGCGGCGATGGATCCAGCGCCCAATAGGCCACTTCCAAGGCCACCGTGGCGATCGCGACATCGGCCACTGTGGCGTCGGTGTTGTTGTCGATCAGCCCGTGAGCGTCGGAAAGAGCCGCGGCGAAACCGGCCCAGCCCGCCGTGAAATCGGCCTCGACCAGCCCATCCATTTCCTGGGCCGCGATCAGCGCCGCCAACGTGGCAGTCGATCCACGCGGCTCAAACAGGCCCGCGGCGCCGGATACGTCGTTCACTGCCTCGTTGATCTGCCTTTGCGTACCCGTGGCCGCCGCCGCGCCGGCGTCGCGCACGGCCGTGGCCGCCGCAACGCTGCTCGCGGTGTAAGGCGCCTTGTCCAGGGCGTCGAACGTGTCGAGGGCCCCTTCCAGCAGGGACGCATCGACTATCTCACCCGCCAACCCCAGGTAGCCCTCCGGATCCGAAATGGCCGGGGCCGAGAGCTTCTCCGACCAATCCTGGTTGAGGAACAGCGGGTTGTGGTTGCGCCGCCAAGACAGGGCATCGCCCAGGCCCCAGAACGTGACCCGGTCGATGTGTTGGGAGTACTTCTTGTAAACCGCGAAGTACTCGGCGTATCGCCGGGCCTGAATGGCCTCAAGCTCGGCGCGGTTAGCGATCTTGCCGGCCCAGAAGTCAGCCCCGGCCCGGTAATACAAATCCTTCGCCGTG